>JAQUQV010000001.1:114703-156913 GCA_028715905.1 Kiritimatiellia bacterium | reverse complement strand
ATGTTTCGGACGCGATGCTTAAACATGCCCACTTGTTACATATCGGCTACCCCCCGCTGCTGTTACGTCTGGCGTTGCATAATGGAAGGGATGCTCGGCGGATCTTTGAACGTGCCAAGCAACATAACCTGACTACCTCGCTGGACATGTCGCTGCCGGACGTCAATACACGACAAGGACAGGTAGATTGGTCACGCTGGCTGCAGAACGTGCTGCCCGCCGTGGATGTGTTTCTTCCGAGTTGGGAAGAGGCGGTACGAATGACGAGGGGCAAATACACTTGTCTGCATGGCGACCGGCTTGCCCAAGTGGCCGAATGGCTGCTGGCCAGCGGAACGGCCGTGGTGGGTATCAAGCTGGGTGATCAAGGTCTCTATATTCGCACATCACCTGACCGAGAACGGATCCGTGCCTTGGGGGCATGTGCCCCGATACAGCTTGACAATTGGGTTAATCGCGAACTACTGGTGCCGTGTTATCGGGTACCCATTGCGGGGACAACCGGCGCCGGCGATACGACATTTGCGGGTTTCCTATATGGGCTGCTCAACGGTTGCACGCTGGAACGGACAATGACACTCTCCGTAGCACTAGGTTCGTTCTGTGTCGAGACGCTCGATGCCGTCGGTGGCCTGCCAAACAAAACCGAATTGTATCAGCGCGTCCAATCGAACCCGGCTCGATTGCCGGTGCGGATGCCGTTGCCAGGGTGGTGCTGGTATCAATCCAACCAAGTCTGGATCAAGGGGGAACAGTGAAGAATCCCGCGGTGAGCTTCACTCTGATTTATCCGCCTATCCGGACTGATCAAATCCAAAATTGCCTGTCCAATGTTCTATATTGGATTGCCTCGGAGATATGTTCGCTTCCAATCTGTTCCTTTCCGGACAGGTCGGCGATGGTGCGGGAGACTTTCAAAATTCGGTCGTAGGCCCGGGCGGTGAAATTGAGCTCGGGAATGGCCATTTTGAGGAGCGATTGGGCCTCATCCTTGAGTGCGCAGAATTTTCCCGTGTCCTTGGTGCGCATGGCGGCGTTGCAATGGACTTTTCTTAACCCCTTGAATCTTTCCTTCTGTATTTCCCGGGCGGCAATTACCCGTGCGCGGATTTTTGCCGAGGGTTCTCCGGCGCCGAGTGAAGTCAATTCCTGATATTTTACCGATGGAACCTCAATATGAATGTCTATTCTGTCAAGCAAAGGCCCGGAAATCTTGTTGCGATAATTCTGAATCTGGTTGGGATTGCAGCGGCATTCATGCTTGGGATCGCCATACCAGCCGCATTTGCAGGGGTTCATGGCGCCGACCAGCATGAACTGGCAGGGAAACGTCATGCTGGCCATAGCGCGGGAAATCGTAACCGAACCGTCTTCAAGCGGTTGGCGCAGAACTTCCAGGGCGTTGCGGTGAAATTCCGGCAATTCGTCAAGGAAGAGCACGCCGCGGTGGGCCAGGCTGACCTCGCCCGGCATGGGATGCGCCCCGCCGCCTAAAAGTCCGGCGTCGGAAACCGTATGATGCGGGGCGCGGAAAGGACGGTGAGTAATCAGCGCCTGGCGGGGGGCGAGCGCGCCGGCGATGCTGTGAATTTTGGTTGTCTCCAAGGCTTCTTCCAGGGTCATCAAGGGCAGAATGGAGGGGATCCGCTTGGCGAGCATGGTTTTTCCGGTTCCCGGCGGACCGATCATCAGTAAATTATGTCCGCCGGCCACGGCCACTTCCACGGCGCGCTTGGCCTGTTCCTGGCCCTTGACGTCGGCAAAATCCTCGTCGTAAACGGACGTTGAGTCAAATATTTCAGCGACATCAATCCGGAAAGGCGCCGGTTGGCTCAATCCGCCGATCAGGTCGGCGGCTTCACGCAGGTTTTTGACGGGGAAAACTTTTATTCCCTCAACCACGGCGGCTTCATCGGCGTTATCCCGCGGCACGAGGATCATTTTGAGTCCTTCTTTTTTCATGGCCATGGCAATCGGCAGCACGCCTTTTGCCCGGCGCACTTTGCCGCTCAGGGCCAGTTCGCCGATCATGCCGTATTGAGCAAGCGCTTCCAGCGGGATGAATCCCTGCGTGGCAAGGATGCCGATGGCGATCGGCAGGTCAAAGACCGGCCCCTCTTTTTTTATATCGGCCGGGGCGAGGTTGATGGTGATGCGCCCTTTCGGCATTTCAAATGCGGAATTGAGAATGGCGGTCTGGACCCGGTCCTTGCTTTCCTTGACGGCGGTGTCCGGCAGGCCGACGATCACCGTTTGCGGGTCGCCGCGCCCCTCGTTCACCTCAATTTCAACCGGATAAGCATCAATGCCATAAACGGCGCCGGAATGCACTTTAGCGAGCATGATTGCCTTTCATTTCAAAAAAGACTTACTTTGAGCTTTTGAGTTTCCTGATTTCCTCCTCAACCTCATCCGCCCCTTCGGCATAGAATTTTTCTTCATCCGGGGCCAATTCGCGGAGCAGCCGTAGAAACTCTCCCGCGTGAACTCTTTCCTCGTCGGCAATGTCCCGGAGGACGTCAACGGCCAGCTTGTTGTCGGTTGATTCGGCCAGTTGCATGTATAACTGAATCGCTTCATATTCCGCGGCGATCATGAAGCGGATCGCGCGAATGAGCTCCTGTTTCGTGATTTTGCGGTTATTGGCGAGTCCCGAAAGGGATGATCCGAATTCCGGCATGGCTGCCTCCTGTCCTCCTTGTTGATTGCCCGATCGTTATAAGCACACTTTAACCTTTGGAATGCGGGGAGACAAGCCGGATTTAAAGAAATTTGCCGCCATGAAAGGCTACGACCTGGGTAAATACCTTCACGCCCTGTTGTTTGATATCGGCCGGAAGACGGCAAAAATACGCTATGACTTCCATGACATTCTGTCGCGGCTTTATGCTGATTCATTTTTCAAAACCATCCACGAATGGGGAAGCGCCCACAAGCTCATGCTGACCGGCCATGTCATGGGAGAAGATTGCTTTTCCAATTCCGTGCCGCACGCGGGGCATCTTTTACGTCCGCTCTCTTTCTTCCACATCCCCGGTGTTGACTTCGTCCACGGCGCACGCCGGCGCTGGGTGGACAAGCTGAACGGAAAAAACTGGCACACGATAAAAGAAAAACTGCTTGCAACATTAGCCGCTGGCGTGATAGAGTCTTAACAGAAAGAGGAAACCATGAAGAAATCAACCGGAGCGAAAATCATTAAACTTGATTGTCCTTATGCGCGGTATGTGTCTCTGCGATCCGTGGAAGACACGTCCGTTGTGGCGCATGGCAACAATTTAGCCGTTGTGCTTGAAAAGACAGAGAAGGCCGGGGTGCGTGAACCTTTTATCGTGTTCCCTCACGACCCTTCAAAAAATACATCTATTGAGCCATGCCGTCGCTTCAATATCCTTTCCTCCAGTTGCGGCTGCAAGACGGTTCGTTTGAACACCGTCCCTATACCCGCTTGCCTCTGCTGATTCGTAATCCAATAACAGGGCAGAATCTCTCCACGTTGGGGCTGATGGACACCGGAGCGGATTCAACTCTGTTCCCTGTGATTCTTGCTCACCGACTGGGCCATAAACTGAAAGGGACAGGAGTAAAGACCCCCTTCGTAACTTCTAAAGTTACAAATGTAACTTTCAGAGTAATGCCTTCTTATTTAGCACCTGAAATGTCAAAAGCCGTGATGAAAAGCAAGAAAATAATGCTGGGTAAGGATGATGTGGGTATGAAGCATATGCGCGGTGCATTTCGTTCGGAAAATCTCCGGCGATTCCGGCGCATCTGCGGATTTCCCGCCCTCACGCATACACGAGTATATCTGCCGGAGGTCTTTATTGGTCAGGCCGGAGACGGCAAACTTCGGATCGGACAAGGCCTGAAGGAAATCGCGGTCTTTACCGGTTATTTCCAGGGAGCGGATACGGCGCGAGTTTTGAAGGCGTGGTTTTGAGAGAGCATCAAGGATTTGGCGGAAGGGTTGCACATCTTTAACGAGAACTCGGGCGTAGCTTTGAGCGAAGCCCGATGCAAGCGTGGGGTGAATTTGGCTTCCGCCAGCGGCGGATTCGAAAAAGAAAGGCCAGTCCGGTTCAGATGGACCGGCGCCGCGCGAAGCGCTATACTCGTGTATGCGCGAGGGCGGCAACGGGCCGGATGAGCCGGAATCGCCGCCGCCTTTTTCTAACCAAATTCGCACCACATGGGGAAGGAAGCATTAATAACATTGGGTTGCGGGCAGAGCCCGCTTTGGATAGGGGAAGATTGAAATCGCCTGAGATCAGCACAAACGTTTTGGCCGTCCTGGATCGACATCAAAGAGGATTTGTCCCAAACGCGCCAGCTGAATTCGGAATCGTAGGCAAAGGTGGCAGCATAGTATGGAAACGGCCCGGCAAACCTGAATACAACATGATAGGATGGGATTTATCAAAGAAAAGCAAAAATGCGCAAAATGACCAAACGGTAAAAACGCATAAAAGCATTGATTTTATTGATTAAAACGATGTTTGAGCAGGATAAAATTATGGTTTTCAGCTGGTGCGCCTGGCCAGGGTCGAACTGGCAACCTTCGGCTTCGGAGGCCGACACTCTATCCAGTTGAGCTACAGGCGCGGATTTAGTCGCGGCTACGCTTCGCAAACAACCGGTAAAGATTAATGTCCTTCGCGTAAAATGCAAGGACATTTGCTGATTTATGTTGACTGTTTCAGGTTTTCCATAATAATCTGCGCCTGTTTTGTTTTTGCCGAAGAAAGAATAAATAAACACAGAGAAAGGAAGCATCATGTTGTACCGGAAGTTTTCTGCGGGCGTCAAAATTCTCCTGGCCGGAATCGCGTTGGCCGCTTTCAGCGCCGGCGCCTGCGCCGGAGAGGCCGACATCAAGATTCCCGATCTTTCCCAGGTGAGGTTTGAGGGTTTGGGGGGCGTGAGCGGCGTGGCCCTTATGTATCTGGGGATAATCATTTGCTTCATCGGCGCGGTGTTCGGCCTGGTGCAATACCTGCAGACAAAAGCCCTTCCGGTGCATGAGACAATGCGGCAGGTTTCGCGTTCCATCTGGGAAACCTGCAAAACCTACCTTTTCCAGCAGGGCAAGTTCCTGGCCATTCTCTGGACTTTGATCGCGGTCTGCATGATTTATTACTTTATGGGGCTGCAGCACGAAGGCCTTGGCAAAATCCTGGTCATTCTGCTCTGTTCCATCCTCGGCATTCTCGGCTCGTACGGCGTGGCCTGGTTCGGCATCCGGATCAACACCATTGCTAATTCGCGCGCCGCTTTTGCGGCCTTGCATGGAAATCCCTTTCTCACCCTCGGCATCCCGCTCCGTTCCGGCATGAGCGTGGGGCTGCTCCTGGTGGCGGTGGAGCTCTTCTTCATGATTTGCATCCTGGTTTTTCTGCCGCGCGAGCTGGTCGGGCCCTGTTTCATCGGGTTTGCAATCGGCGAGTCGCTGGGCGCATCGGTACTGCGCATCTGCGGCGGAATTTTTACGAAAATCGCCGACATCGGCTCGGACCTGATGAAAATCGTCTTCAAGCTTCCCGAGGACGATCCTAAAAATCCGGGCGTGATAGCCGACTGCACCGGCGACAACGCCGGCGACTCGGTGGGACCGACCGCGGACGGCTTTGAAACCTACGGTGTTACCGGCGTGGCCCTGATCGCTTTCCTGGCGCTGGCGCTGACGGCCAGCCCGCTGATCTGCGCCACGCTCATCATCTGGATCTTTGCCATGCGCGCGCTGATGATTGCGACCTCCCTCGTTTCGTATTTCGCGAACGAACTCGTGAGCAAGGCGCTGTACGCCGGCAAAAAAGACTTTGACTTTGAAGCGCCGCTGACTCACCTGGTCTGGATAACCTCTCTGGTTTCCATTGCGGTTACTTTTGTCGCCAGTTATTTCCTGATTGCGCGCCAACCCGGATTCCAGGGCGATTTGTGGTGGGTGCTTTCGGTCATCATCAGCTGCGGCACCATTGCCGGCGCGCTGATTCCGGAATTCACCAAGGTGTTCACCAGCACCAATTCGCGCCATGTCAGGGAAGTGACCAATTGTTCCCGGCACGGCGGGGCTTCGCTCAATATTCTTTCCGGTTTCGTGGCCGGAAACTTTTCGGCCTTCTGGATGGGGCTGGTCATCATGCTCCTCATGTTCGTCTCCTATCATTTTTCGCAGAATCAGGCCCTGCTTGCCATCATGCCCCAGCAACTCATTTTTGCCGCGCCGATCTTCGCGTTCGGCCTGGTGGCCTTCGGGTTTCTGGGCATGGGGCCGGTAACCATCGCCGTGGACAGTTACGGGCCGGTTACGGACAACGCCCAGTCGGTTTACGAATTGAGCCGGATTGAAAGCCAGCCGGACATTGCGGCCGACATTGAAAAGAATTTCAGCTTCAAGCCCGATTTTGAAAACGCCAAGTATCAGCTTGAAAAGGCCGACGGCGCGGGCAACACCTTCAAGGCCACGGCCAAGCCGGTTCTGATCGGCACCGCCGTGGTCGGGGCCACCACGATGGTTTTCGGCATCATCATCCTGCTGGAAAACCTTTTCGGCGGCGTCGTTGCCAAGCTCAGCATTGTCCAGCCCGAAATTATCCTGGGGCTCATCATGGGCGGCGCGGTTATTTACTGGTTCACCGGCGCCTCGACGCAGGCGGTGGTAACCGGCGCCTATCGCGCGGTGGTCTACATCAAGGAACATATCAAGCTGGACAGCGCCACCGCTTCCATGAAGGACAGCAAGGAAGTCGTGCGCATCTGCACCGTCTACGCGCAGAAGGGCATGTGGAACATCTTTATCGTTGTGTTCTGCTTCGCGCTGGCCCTGCCTTTCTTCAACCCTTATTTCTTCATCGGCTATCTTATTGCCATCGCGTTTTTCGGATTGTTCCAGGCTATTTTCATGGCCAACGCCGGCGCCTCGTGGGATAACGCCAAGAAGATCGTGGAAGTTGATCTCCGCCAGAAAGGCACCGATTTGCATGCCGCCACCGTGGTCGGCGACACCGTCGGCGACCCGTTCAAGGACACCTCCTCGGTGGCCATGAACCCGGTCATCAAGTTCACCACGCTCTTCGGCCTGCTGGCCGTGGAAATCGCCGTGACCATGCATTCTTCCGCGTTGAAAACCGCGCTGGGTGTTTTCTTCGCCGCTGTGGCGCTGGTTTTTGTCTATCGCTCGTTCTACAGCATGCGCATCCCGGAGGGGAGTGGCGATAACGCGATATAATGAAAATTGCTTTTCTCGGCACGGGCACTTCCATCGGCGTGCCCGCCATCGGCTGCGACTGCGCGGTGTGTCTCTCCGCGGATCCTTTCAACAAGCGCCGGCGCGCCAGTCTCTATATTGAGGCGGCCGGCCGGCAGGTTGTTATTGACACTCCGCCTGATTTCCGCGAGCAGGCGCTGGCCTTCGGACTGAAGCGCCTGGATGCCGTGTTTTATACGCACGCCCATGTGGATCATATTCTCGGCTTTGACGATATCCGCCGCTTTAACCAAGTGCAGAAAGAAATCATCCCGGTTTACGGTTCGGCGGCGACACTGGCCGATATTTCCCGCATATTTCCCTACATCCATTTTCCGGAAAAACCCGGTCTTTCCTACCCGCGCGTCAGCCTCAATGCGGTGGAAAAACCTTTCAAAATCGGCGGTTTGCGCGTGATCCCGGTCCCGGTGCGGCACGCCGATATTCCCACTTACGGCTACCGGCTTGAGGCGGAAGGCCGCGCTTTCGGCTATGTGCCGGATTGCCAGGAGCTTGACGAACAAGCGTTTGCCGGCCTGCGGGAACTGGACATCCTCATTCTTGACACCCTGCGGCGCCGGCCGCATCCGACCCATTTCAGCCTTTCCGAGAGCGTCGCCGTTCTGCAAAAACTGCGCCCGGTTCAGGCTTATCTTACGCACATCGGCCACGATCTTGACCACCGGCAGACAAGCGCGGAACTGCCCGCAGGAATTGCCCTGGCTTATGACGGGCTGGTTGTTAATTTGTGAAGCCCAGCCCCCGTGCCGCGCGCGTCCGGAGAAAAATTGCACGCCTTAGTGGAATGCGGGAAAAAACACGGAAAATATTGACCTGCGGATGAGTTACGGGTAGTATCCCCTTAATGCGATCAGCGATTTATATTGTCTTGCTTGCCGTTGTTTTTTTTGCGTCCGGCCGGGACGGGTTCGGCCAGGCCGCGGAAACGGACCAGAAGCCGCAGCGGATAAAGCATGAAAAAAGCTGGTGGAGCGGGGGTCCCCACCGGGATTCGCCGGAGCTCCAGCTTGAATATGCCGCGGGCCTGGAAAAGGCGGGGAAAATCCGGTCGGCCACGACCGCCTACCGCGACCTGGTGTATAACTGGCCGGAATCGCCGCAGGCCCCGCAGGCCCAGCGCAATTATGCCCAACTGCTTGTCCGGCGCGGAAAACTGCAGAAAGCCTTTGACGAATACCAGTTTCTGATTGAAACTTATCCCGGTTTTTTTCCTTATCATGATGTTTTGGAATGTCAGTACAAAATAGCCGAACAGATAGCCGAGCGCGACCGTTATTTCCTGCTTTTCAAGTATCAGTCGCCGGAAGAAGCGATTCCCCTCTTTGAGAAAATGATCCAGAATGGGCTGCAATGGAAGCGCTCGTCGGATTTGCAGTTCCGCATCGCGCGGATTTACGAGAAAACCGGGCAATACGATCTGGCGATTGACGCCTATGGCCTGTATCATCAGCGTTACCCGATGGGGCCGCTTGCCGAGCAGGCTTTTTTCAGCCAGGCAAAATGCTGTTATCTTTATTCGCGCAAACACCGCAACGCGGGCGATTTGCGCGAAAATGCCAGCCTGACCTTCAAAAGTTTCCTGGACTGGTATCCCCATAGCGCCATGGCCCCCCAGGCGCGCCATTACCTGCAGGAACTGGAGACGGAATCGGCGGCTTTGCTCTATCAGCAGGCCCGCGTTTATTTGAAGGCCCTTTCTTACGCCGACGGCAGGGGGGATGAAAAAAAACAGCTGGCCGCCGCTAAAATAAGTTTTCAACGTCTGATCTATGAATTTCCCTCTTCCCGCTGGGCCGATACGGCCCGTGTCCAGATCAGACAGATAGACGAACGTTTGGAGCGCATCAAATGAAAAACATCAAGCCGCTGGGAGCGCTGTTGGTTTTGTTGTCCGCGTTGTTTCTGGATGGTTGCGCCGGTTACCGTCTTGGCAGCACCCTGCCTCCGGATATAAAAACCGTCTATGTGCCTCTTTTTGCCAACCGGTCCCGGGAGCCGTTGATTGAAAATGACGCCACGGCGGCGCTGATTGCCGAGCTGCAGAAAGACGGCACCTTGAAAGTGGTCAATCTTGAAAATGCCGATGTTGTCCTGGAATGCATTCTCACCTCGGTTTCGCTCAACCCCTTGCGGTATGACCGCGCCGATGTTGCCAGGCCGAATGAATACCGCCTGACGCTGGCCGCTACCTTCGTATTAAAACGCGTGGATGACGAGGAAATATTATGCGAGGCCAGCGTCATTGGCGAGGCCACTTTCCCGTTTATCGGCAACCTGGTCAGCGCGAAACAATCGGCCATGCCGAAGGCGTCCGAGGATTTGGCCAAGCGGATAGTGGAAAAGGCGGTTGAAGCCTGGTAAAGGCCTAAGGCGGCAGTGCCGCCATCCAAAACTTTCCCGGCCGGCGATCCGCCGGTCTTATTTAAACTTCTACGCAAAAGTGTATCATGTTTAAATGGAACGGTTTTCCGCGAAACGCGCACGGCAGACGCTTTTGGGAAAGGGAATGCGTTTTACGCGATGCGCGCTATTTGCGCCGCGGCCCGGCGTTTGCGCCGCACCGCCTTCTCTTTCTTAATCACGCCTTTTTTGGCGGCCTTATCCAGGATGGAGCAGTATTGGCGGTAAGCCGCGTTTGTTTTCTCCCTCTCCTTTGCGGCGAGCTGTTCTAGAAAACGGCGGCGCGCCGTGCTGATGGCGGAACGGATCGCTTTGTTCCTGCGGCGCGCTTTTTCCGAGGTGCGCATCCGTTTTTCTGCGCTCTTTATATTGGGCATTCCCGGGTCTCCTTGTTTTTTTGCCCGGCGGGGGATGTTTTGACGGTCAAAACAGATTTTGAATTTCGTCTTTGCTCCGCCGGGCCGATAAGGGCGAAGATTGCGAAAATTACGCCAGTAAGTCAAGCATTCTTTGCGCCCGGCCGTAAAAATATTCAGCCTGCCGCAAGTGGCGCTTGAATTTTTTCCGTTGATGATTTATTCTTCGGGGCAATGAAAGGAGACAACATGAGTTTGCTAAATCGCTTATTTAACCTTTGTTCCTGCCGCGCCTGTTCTGCCGATCGCCGCCAGGAGGTTGTTATTGACGCCAGGGGATTTCTTGAAAAGCGCGGCCGGGAGGCCAACGGGTCGCCAAGCCCCCGCGATAATTTTTATGTGCTTAAAACTTTGGCCGCCTTCGCCCAGCGCGAAGGCGCTGAGATGGCGGCCGTATTTGTCGGGCGGCCGCTGCGGGAAGCCGGCGAGGGCGAAACGTTTAAGGGCATCAGCGTTTATTACGCGGAAAGCGAAAAGACGTTTCCGCAGAAAATCAAGGATGTGGTCCGCCGGCGCCGCGCCTCCGGTCCGGTCGTTATCATGACCAATGACCGGCAGATTGAACGGGAAGCGGGGAAAATGAACGCGCAATGCATGCGCCTGACCACGATCAGGAAGGCGATGGAGGGTAATTTTGATCATGACCGCCCGCCGCGGCCAATCCAGAGAAAATCCGCCCCGGCGGAGCCGGAAAAATCCGACGCGGACGAACGCCCGCCGGCGAACGACGAAAAATCCGCCCGGAATGTCCTTGATTTGATAGACCCGATCTGATTTTTCCGCCGGGTGCGCGCATGCATGAATTTTCAATATGCCAGTCGCTGGTCGCGGCCGTTCTGGGGGAGTTGAAAAAAAACACGAATGGCCGCGCGCGCCTCACAAAAGCGCGCGTAAGGGCCGGGGCATACCACCGCCTTGTTCCGGCGAGCTTGAAGTCGGCCTATAAAATCCTGACCAAGAATACGCCCGCCGAAGGCTCATCCCTGCTGATTAAAACCGTTCCGGTCAAACTAAAGTGCGCCCGCTGCGGCTGGCGGGGGGCCGCCGGCGGCCTTATGTTTGCCTGCCGGAAGTGCGGCGGAGTTGATCTGGAAATTGCCGCCGGCCGGGAGCTTTATCTTGAAAGCATAGAGGTGGAATGAAAATCAAAGTCTACCGCGATTTAATGGGCGACAACGACCGCTGGGCGGCCAAAACCCGCGTTTTGCTGGCCAAAGAAAACATAAAAATGCTTAACCTGATCGGCTCGCCCGGCGCTGGCAAAACCGCCCTGCTTGAAAAGACGGTGCGAAAACTTTCGCGCCGGCTTGATTTCGCCGTCCTGGAAGGGGATTTGGAAACAAAGAATGACGCCCGCCGTCTGGCGCGGCTCAATTGCCGTGTCAGTCAGCTTTTGACCGGCGGCGGGTGCCATCTGGAGGCCAAGATGGTTCATTACGCCGTCCGCGACTTGCCCCTGCGCCGTCTGGACATGATCATTGTTGAAAATGTCGGCAACCTGGTCTGCCCGGCCGAATTTGATATCGGCGAACACGCCAAGGCGGTTGCGATCAGCGTCACGGAAGGGGACGATAAGCCCTTGAAATACCCGTTGATTTTCAGGGAGGCGGGGGCGGTCGTGATTACCAAAACGGATCTTCTGCCCCATGTTCCCTTCCGGCTGAAAAAATGCCTCGGCTTTATCCGCAAGCTCAATCCGCGCGCGCCGGTTTTCCAGGTTTCGGCCTTGAACGGCAACGGCCTGGGCGGGTGGATTAACTGGCTGGCTTGCGCCGGGGGATTTGTCCCGGGCGGCGGACTTGCGCTTAAACCGTTCCGTTAAAACATCCGGGCTGTAATGTTTGCGGCATTCACAACGAACAGCCGGCGCCCGTTTTGGATGGCGGCGTCTCCGCTCAGGCGTGCTTGTAGTGTTTATCCGCCAGTGTGGTCGCGCCGAGGTAACGCTTAAAGAGCGTGTGTTTTTCATACCATTCCTCGTGGGTCTTGCGGGATAACGATTCGTGGTGGTAGAGCTCGGCGAAGGGGGTATAAATTATTTTATACCCGATCCGGGTTATTTTCTGGCACAGGTCGGCGTCGGAAAACCCAATCGGGAACTGCACCTCGTCAAAACCGCCGGTTTTTTCAAACACCGTCTTGCGGGTCAGCATGCAGGCGCAGGTAACCCCCGCGACTTCCCGCTGAACTTTCGTGTAATAGCCTTCCTCCAGGTTGAGATTTCTGGCGCAGAAATAAATGTCGGGCCGGAAGGTCATGCCGGCGTGCTGGAGTTCGCCGTTTTTTCCGATCAGGCGGCACCCGACCGCCCCGATTTTATCGCGGTGGATATGTTCCAGCATGGCTTCCAGCCAGTCGCCCTTGATTACTTCCAGATCGTTGTTCATGAAGAGCAGGAGCTCGTTATTGATTCCGGCAACAACCCGGTTGTGCAGGCGGGAATAATTGAACGGCTCGTTGAACTCAATGATTTTAATTCTGAAGCCGCTGTTGGCGATCGCCTCGCGGAGCAAAACGCGCGTTTCCGGGAGCGCGGACTGGTTGTCCACCAGGTGGAGGGTGAAGTTCTTATATGATGTTTTTCGCATGCTCGCGAGCAGCCGGCGGAGGCAATCCGGCTGGTCCCGGAAGGGGATGATGATGGCCACTTCCGGTTTTTCAGGCGGAAGCGCATACTTGACGCGGTACCATGGAAAGGCGTCGTCGGTTACCGTTGCCCGGATCCCGTTCCGGTCAAGATAATCCTGAACGGTTTTTTTTCCATTGCGGTAGGCCCGGGGCAATTCGCCGCCGCCGGCGCGGGAGTAAGCGCGCACGTTGCCCGATTCGGCCGCGCGGTGGCACCGCCAGCCGTACAGAAAACAGGGAATGCGGCGGAAGGAAAGCCCGTTTTCCAGGGCGCGGATCATGAGGTCATGGTCCTGGGCGCCGTCGTATTCCTTTTTCAACAATCCGATCCTATCCAGTTTTTCCCTTTTGATGACGCAGAAATGCAGGACGGCGTTGCAGGAGAGCAGCAGGTCCATGGAAGGGGCGCATTTGACCATTCCGGCGATGACGATGCCCCTGTGGTTGACGATCTTTTCGTTGGTAAAAAAAACGTCTTCATCGTGGCCGTCGTTCAAAGTCCGCGCAAAATAAGCCAGCGCGTCCGGGTGCAGTAAATCGTCATGATCCATGAAGGCCACATATTCGCCCCGGCCGGCCCGGATGCCGGCGTTGGTCGCGCCGCTGATTCCCTGGTTCCGGCGGTTGCGGATAATCCTGATCCGCGGCGTTGTTTCCAGCCGGGCGAGCGTTTCAAGTGTCGCGGGCAGAGTGGAGCAATCGTCCACCAGGATCAATTCGTAGTTCCGGTAAGTCTGGGCCAGAACGCTTTCCACGGCTTCCGGCAGCCAGCGGGAATTGAAAACGGGCATGACAATTGAAACGAGGGGGGTGCGTTTCAACAGGGGCAGATAAGCGGACGAGTTGGAGCGCGAAACCGGCGGAAATCTTTCCGCCAGGCCCGCGAGCCGGCGCGGTATAAACCGGCATTGCGAAAAGTGGGCGAGGGCCAGGAGAAACGCCTTGTGTATTCCATGGCGCCAGCAGGTTGCAAAAAAAAGCGAAATAAGTGTAAAAGCCTTTTTCATTTTCAACGATTGCTCCGCATCGTATCCATTTAGACTTCTGTGCAGGAGCTCAGGGCGGCAGCGCCGCCATCCACCGCGGAACAGGCCAAAATTATTATTTTACGGCCTGATTGTCAAGAAAACGCCCCCGGTGGCGACCCGGGGGCGGCATCTTTCGGGGACATGGATTTCAGTGGAAAAGGTGCGGTTAATTTTTTTTGCAAAAAAATGTTGACATTTTGTGGGGGAAAGTGTCAAATTGTGTCATAAAAGGATAATAAAGTGGCAAATAATGACATAGAACAGCCGGTTCCGGTCATGGTGGGTGGAGGATTTGCCAGTAATTTCACGCATTCCCTTGACCCCAAAAAGCGCATGACCATTCCCGCGGTTTGGCGCGATCAGGTCGGCAAGCCGGCAAGTCTTTACGTATTGCCGGGGCTTAATAATGAAAAATGCCTTTATGTTTATCCGGCCAGCGAAATGGCGCGCCGGCTTGAAAAATTCCGGAAAATCGGCATTGGCGATAAGAAAGCGCGCATGTTCGCGCGGCTGCTGGCCTCAAGCTCGGACCTGATTTCCTGGGATTCACAGGGCCGCATCAGGATCAAGGACGAACTCCTGGCCCATGCCGGCATTGTCTCCCGCGTGAAACTGGTCGGCGCCTGGGACAGGTTTGAATTGTGGAACCCCGAGGAATGGGAGAAAACGGCTGCCGCCGTTGACCAGACGACGATGGAAGACGCCGTGCGGTACGTGGAATTTTAAACATAATCCGCTTTCCCGGCGGAGTTCAAAAACAGGAACTATGAAACATGCATTGGAGGAAATCAAAATGAGAGCGGTTAATTACCTGGGTGTTACCGGCGCGATGCGGTCTGAAACGGCCATGATGCGCCGTTTTATTCTTCCGGACAGGAGGAATGTCGCCCGTTCTTTGCGCTTTGGCGCGCACGCATTTTCCCTGAACGGGACCATGCAGATTCTTCCCGTGGGCGATTACGAACGTCTGCGGCTTGGCGGGAAGGCATCCGAAGGGCCGGCCAGGAAAATCATGAAGACGATTTTCAGCGGATTCAATGTCCGTTCCTTGCTGATGTGAGTCGCTTTTTGCCGTCCGGTCGCCGGCCCGGCGTTTTGCATTAAACCCCCTGAGGAGGACGACGAACCATGGAAAACAAAAAAGTCCTTATGAAGTGCTGTATCTGCGGGCGCGTGAAGACGGATGTCGGCTGGGAATACCAGTTTCATGAAGCGGACGCCGGCCATTTCTGTTCCCATGGCTTTTGCAACGTCTGTTACGAATTGGAAGTCAAGAAAATCAGATTACAGGCGGCCCTGCCCGTCATGGCGGCCTATCCATAACGGGCGGATGATTTCCGTAAATCCTGCCGGAGATGAATGCCTGGGATGCATGTTCCCGTAATGGTTAAGGAAGCGGTTGAAATGCTGGCCGTGCGCAAAAACGGCATTTACGTGGATGGCACGGTTGGCGCCGGCGGCCATGCCAGGGCGGTGCTTGAGCGTTTAGGCGGCGCGGGGATGCTGATCGGCCTGGATCGCGATGCTGATGCCCTGGAGCTGGCGGCTTGTAACCTGCGGCCGTGGCTGGGCCATTGCCGGCTGCTGCATGGAAATTTCGCCGATATCCAGTCTTTGGTTGAGGGCGCGGGCATCCGCCGGGTTGACGGCATATTGCTGGACCTGGGGATGTCGGCCATGCAGGTGGAACGGGGCGAGCGCGGATTCAGTTTCATGAAGGACGGCCCGCTGGACATGCGCATGGATCGTTCCCGGAAGCTAACCGCCGCGCAAATCGTTGAGGAGACGGACGAAAAGGAACTGGCCCGCATTATACGGGAGTACGGCGAGGAGCCGGCCGCCCGGAGAATTGCAAGGGCAATCGCGATTGAGCGCAGGCAGAAAAAGCCCTGGACAACGCGGCGCCTTGTCCAGACGATTGAATTCGCGGCGCGCTGGTCCGGAGGCAGGATTCATCCGGCGACCAGAACTTTTCAAGCCTTGCGCATAACGGTGAACGATGAGCTCGGCGCGCTGGAGAAGGGATTGGAGGGCGCCCTCGCGCTTCTGGCGCCGGCCGGGCGGCTGACGGTGATTTCCTACCACAGCCTTGAGGATCGGCTGGTTAAACATTTTTTTAAAAAACATATCGGCCGCTGGGTTTCTCTTCCGGAAGGGGGGGAAAGCTGGCAAGGCATGAAGCCGGTTGTCCGGCCGGTTACGGGGAAGCCCCGGCCGGCGTCCGGGGCCGAAATCATGCGGAACCCGCGGGCCCGGTCGGCCAAAATGCGTTGTATTGAAAGGACGGAGTGAAACATGGCGAGTAAAAACAGAAGGAAGCGGATGCAAGGCGTTGTTCCGATGCCGGTGGTTTCGGCGCTGGTAATCGCGATGCTTTTGCTTCTGGCCTATGTCGGTCTGGATATCCGCAGTAAGTCCCTCGGCACCAAGATCAAAATCCTTGAACAGCAGCAGGCCGAACTGCAGAAAAGATATGACCTTGAATTGTGGAAATGGGAAAGGCTCAAAACGCCGCAGAACATTGAAAAAATGCTTGCCCGGAACAACTGCGCCATGGTCTGGCCGGAGGAAGGCAGTATTGTGCGCCTCAATGAGCCGGATGCCATAATTTCCACGATGACTGATGAAAAATCGCAGCTGGCGCAACTTTCGCGTTTAACCAGGCCGCTCGTTCATGACTGAACTTAAGTATCAATACCGCATTTTTTTTGTGGTGCTTATAGTTCTCGGAGCGCTGAACGGCCTCATTGCCCGCCTTGTTTACCTGCATTTTCGTTTTGGCGAGGGGGAAGACCGCAGTATGCGGATCATTGACGCCCGCCGGCTGGAAACCGATCTGCTGGTTGCGCGCGGCAAAATTTTTGACCGCCGGGGAAATACCATGGCCCTGGATATCGTCAAGAAAGAAATCTGCGCGGATCCCGAACTGGTTCTGAGCCGGGACAGCGTGCGGTCCGTGGCCGAGAATGTCGCCCGGACGCTGAACGCCGATCCCGCGCATATCCGGGAGCGTTTGAATCAGCCGGGCCGGCATTTCGTTTATCTGGGCGGTTACGGCCGGCCGGTGGAAGCGGAACAGGCGCTTCAACTTGAAAAGATGAAATTGCCGGGGGTGTTCCTGCGGGACATGATGGTGCGTTCCTATCCGCGCGGCAGCAGCATGTGCCATGTGCTCGGTTTTGTCAATTTTGATTCGGAGCGCGTCGGCTCGGCCGGCATTGAACAGCAGTGGCATAAATACCTGCATGGCGTGCATGGTTTGCTGATCAGCGAGCTTGACGGCCGCCGCCATGAATTGTACGACCGCCGGCTTTTTGAGCTGAAACCGCGCGCCGGCGCCGACCTTACCCTGACCCTTGACCATTACGTGCAGTACGTGGTTGAGGAAGCGTTGCGGAAAGCGGTGAACGAGAACCGGGCCTCCGCCGGCTGGGCCATTGTGGAAGAGGTCAAAACCGGGGCAATCCTGGCGATGGCGAATTATCCCGATTATGATCCCAATAATTTCAGAAACGTTTCTCCGGAATGGATGCGCAACCGGTGCGTCGGCGTCAATTATGAGCCCGGCTCCACTTTCAAGGTTGCGATTATCGCCTCGGCCTTGAACGAGAACGTGGTGCGCTCATCCCAGATTTTTGATTGTGAAAACGGCGCCTGGTATTACCGGAAAAAGCCGTTGCGCGATTTTCATCCCTACGGGGAGCTTTCCGTGGCCGATATCATCAAGAAATCAAGCAATATCGGCGCGGCCAAAGTGGCCCTGCTCCTCGGCGAAGAAAAACTTTTTCAATACCTGCGCGCTTTCGGGCTCGGCCGGCCGACCGGCATTGATCTGCCCGGGGAGGAATCCGGCATTCTCCACCCGTTGTCCGAATGGACGCCGATCAGTATTACCCGCGTCGCCATCGGGCATGAAATTGCCGTGACGTCCCTGCAGATGCTGCAGGTGATCGCGGCCATAGCCAATGAGGGGGTTTTAATGCGGCCGTACGTCGTGCGTCAAATTAAATCGCCGGAGGGGCAGGTCCTTTTTGAACAGCGCCCTAAAATCGCAGGCCGGCCGATTAAAGCCGAAACGGCCCGGGAAATGAGGCGCCTCCTGGCCAGGGTTACCGAAGAGGGCGGCACGGGCCGCCGGGCTTTTGTTGATGGTTATTCGGTTGCCGGGAAAACAGGCACGGCCCAAAAGGCCGTGCCCGGCGGGTATTCCGATGCGTTGAACATGGCGTCCTTTGCCGGTTTTATCCCGGCGGAAGAGCCGCAATTGGCCATCATCGTGGTTTTGGATGAACCGCGGGGGACGGTCCATACCGGCGGCGCCGTGGCGGGCCCGGTTTTCAGCGAAATCGCCGGGCAGATAGTTCATTATCTTGATGTGCCCCCGTCGCCGGAAGCGCTGGCGGAAGGCGCTAATCAGCAAGCGGCGTCCGCGCCAAGGTTATAAAATCATTCAGGTTGATCGCGCCGGCGGTATGGCCATTGAATTCTGAATGCCGGGACAATTGTCATTTCGGTAAAATATATTTTTGGATATTCTTAGACATGAAACTCAATAATTTGCTGGAGGCCTTGGAACCGATCGCGGTTCATCCGCGTTCCGATCCTGAAATCAAAGGCCTGGCCTATGACTCGCGCCAGGTCAGGCCGGGCTATCTCTTTTTTGCGCTCAAGGGCCGGAGCGCGGACGGCAGGATTTTCATCCAGGACGCCGTTGACCGCGGCGCGGCGGCCGTCGTTTCCGAAGGGGCGCGTTTCATCGGCCGGGGGCAGGCCGTCATGCTGCAGGTTGCCGACGCCCGCCGCTCCATGGGGCGAGCGGCCCGCGTTTTTTACCGCAATCCGTCCGCGAAATTAAAAATCATCGGGATAACCGGCACCAACGGCAAAACAACCACGGCCTTCATGATCATGAATGTCCTGGACGCGGCCGGACTGAAAGCGGGTCTGATCGGCACCGTTGAATATAGAATCGGCGCGAGGGCGATTCCGGCCACCCGGACTACGCCCGAAGCGGTTGATATCCAGCAGATGCTTGACCAGATGGCCGCCGCCGAGTGCCGCAGCGCCGTTATGGAAGTTTCCTCGCACGCCTTGGACCAGAAAAGAACCCTGGGCGTTGATTTTGACGCGGCCGTTTTCACCAACCTGACCCACGACCATCTTGATTACCACGAGAGCATGGAAAAGTATTTCCAGGCCAAGGCCGTCTTGTTCCGGGATTACGGACGGGGGGCGAAAAAAATGGCTTCCCTGATCAATATTGATGATCCATACGGGCAACAGTTGGCGCGTTTGCCGGAAATCAAGGAGAGCTTCATTGCTTACGGCCTGCATGACCGGGCCGCGGTGCGCGCGTTTAATCTGAAAATGACGGTGCAGGGAAGCGTTTTTGAGGTCGCCACTCCCTGGGGCGGCGCGCGCGTCTCGCTCTGTTTGCCGGGGCGTTACAACGTCAGCAATGCGCTCGCCGCCTTCAGCGCCTGCGGGGCGCTGGGCATCAAGCCGGACTTGACGGCCGAAGCCCTGCACCAGACGGTCTTTGTGCCGGGCCGGCTGGAAGAAATCCAGACCGGCGCCGGATTCCAGGTGTTTGTTGATTACGCCCACACCGAAGACGCTTTGCAGAACGTGTTGACCGCTCTCCGTGAAATATCGTCCGGCCGCCTCATTGTCGTCTTCGGCTGTGGCGGAAACCGCGACGTCAACAAGCGGCCGCGCATGGGGGCGGTGGCGGAACAGCTTGCCGATTTTGCGATTGTTACCTCGGATAATCCCCGCCGCGAGGAGCCGGGATTAATTATCGGTCAAATCCTGAATGGATTCAAAACCCGCGAAAAAGTGGAAGTGCTCCCGGACCGGGCGGAGGCT
Organism: Kiritimatiellia bacterium; assembly: GCA_028715905.1. NCBI lineage: Bacteria > Pseudomonadati > Kiritimatiellota > Kiritimatiellia > Kiritimatiellia bacterium. Next base: position 137,309 of record JAQUQV010000001.1, on the reverse strand, counting down.
ATTGCGCGGGCGTTGTCGCTTGCCGAAAAAGGCGATGTCGTTCTCATCGCCGGCAAGGGGCATGAAAATTACCAGGAATTCGCTAATACCATCATCCCGTTTGACGATCGCCAGGTTGTCCGTGAATATCTCAAGTCGTTTCAGGGCGGCACATGACGTTTCCCGGGAATTGAAGATCAACAACACACTCCCTCGGCCGGCTGCTTCCGGCTGGCGGGCCGGCCGTCTTGAAGCAAAAAAATGGCTCATTTTGACCCCATGCAGTTGGCGGCGTGGAGCGGCGGCGCGTGGCGCCACGGCGTTCCGGAGGAAATTACCGGCGTTTCCATTGATTCGCGGACACTGCGGCCCGGCAATCTTTTTATCGCCGTCCGCGGTCCGCATTTTGACGGGCATGACTTTGTGTCGGCGGCATTTCAGCGGGGCGCTTCCGCGGCGGTCGTCGCGCGCGTTGAGCCGGGCGGCAATGCGCCGGGCCCTCTTTTGGCGGTTGACGACGCTTCCCTGGCCCTGCGCCGGATTGCGGACGGTTACCGGCGGACGCTTGCGATGAAAGTGATTGCCGTTACCGGCAGTCTGGGCAAAACGACCGTGAAAGAAATGATTGCCGCTGTATTGTCGCGCCGGTTCAAAACCGCCCGGAGCATCGGCAACTGGAACAATGAATACGGCCTGCCGTTGAGCATTTTGAACGTTGAAAGGCCCTCCGAAATCGGCGTGTTTGAGCTTGGCGTAAATCATCCGGGCGAGCTTTTACCGTTGTGCCGGTTGTTAAAGCCCGATTGGGGGGTGATTACCGGAATAGGACCGGTCCATCTTGAGTTTTTCGGTTCCGAACGGAAAATAGCCGAAGAAAAGGCAATCCTGCTTGAAAATCTGCCCGGGAATAGTTTGGCTTTTCTGGGGTGCGACCATCCCTGGCATGATCTCTTGCGCGCCGCCGGCAAAAGCCGGATTATTTCCCTGGGCGAACGCGGGGATGCGGATTATGTTCTGCTGGAAAGCAATGACGAGAGCGGCGAGGCATGTGTATTGGAAAGGACAAGCGGTGAAAACTTCCGCTTTCAAGCCCCCTTGCCCGGCCGCCATGTCGCCCGCAACGCCCTGTTCGCCATTGCGGTCGCCCGGGCCAGCGCCGTTTCCTGGCCGGAAATAAGGGCGGGGCTAGGGGCATTCCGCCCCCAGCCCATGCGCTGGGAATCGTCAATTATTGCGGGAGTTCTTGCGATTAATGACGCCTATAACGCCAACCCGGTCAGCATGAAAGCGGCCTTGGAAACTTTTGCCGCGTTGCGGCGCGGCGGCCGTAAATGGCTTGTGCTCGGCGGCATGCATGAACTGGGGGCAAGATCGGAACAGGAGCATGAAAATCTCGGTAAAACCGTCGCGCGCTTGTCATGGGACGGCCTCGTGAGCGTCGGGCCGCTTGGGGATATCGTCGCTGCCGCCGCCCGGAAAGCCGGCATGAAAAAGGAGAATGTTTTCCAGTGCGAAAATCATTTGGCCGCGGCTGATGTTCTCGCGGAGCATCTGAAACCGGGCGACGCGGTTCTTTTCAAGGCGTCCCACTGCGAAAGACTTGAAAAAGTCATGGAAATCTGGCGCGGGAGAGGGAAGCCATCCGCCGGCGGCCAGTAACCGGGTCCGATTAAATATTTTGCGGAACGGTTTTTTTGATTGGCGACTTTAATTGACAAAAGCAGGGAATATGATATTAATCTGATAATGAAAGAATGGATGTTTTCGTTAATCGCGCCCGGTCTGGGCCAGATGGCGCAGGGATCGGCGGGGTACGGCATGCTTTACCTGATCTGCGTGCCGGCGCTTTACTGGTTAAACCGGCCGTTCGGGTTGGCGGCGCATGCGTGGTGCGTGATTGATTCGCGGGGAATCCGGGCGGTTCGTCCTCGTTTCGGACTTCATTAACCTGCAATGTAATTCAAGACGCTGATATTCGGGATATGGCCAGCGAAAAAATCACGGTGGTGGGGGACGGTCATTTTCATTTCTACCCCTGTTATGACCCGGCGGAAGCCGTCGCCTGTTTGTTTTATAATCTTGGCCGGCTGGCGGCCGCGGCGGGCAATTTTGCTCCCGGAACGGATGTTTTCAGAATCGCCTTTCTGGCCGAAAGCGGACAATGCGACTATTTCCGTAAAATCCTGGGGGGCGAAATAAGCTTTCGGAAAAGCAACCTTGAAGTTGCGGCCGGGCCGGAGGCGCATTGCGTCTCTTTCAGCAAGGAAAACAAAGAGGTATTGTGCCTTGTTGCCGGCCGGCAGGTCGTTACCCGTGAAAAAATTGAAATCCTCGGCCTGGGAATGGAGGCGGTTGTGCCGGACGGCCTTGCGGCCGAGGAAGCGGTTGAAACAGTGCTTGCCGCGGGCGGCCTGCCGGTGCTGGCTTTTTCGCCCGGCAAATGGCTTTTTAAGCGGGGAAAAATCGCGCTGGAATTATTTGAACGTTACAGCAAGTCCCTTGTCATCGGCGACAGCGCTCTCCGGCCGCACGGCTGGCCTGAGCCGGGAATAATGCGCCGGGCCAACGGGAAAATTTTGCCGGGCTCCGATCCGTTGCCGTTGCCGGGGGAGGAAAAATATGCCGGCTCTTACGGGTTTGTTTGCCGGGGCGCATTTGATATTTCCAAACCGTTGAGATCAATGATGGGCATCATGGCAAATACGCCGTTGGCCGTCGCACCGGCCGGCCGGCGCTGTTCGTTGCCAGCCACAGCCGGCAAATTGTACCGGTTATGGCGAGCGAAGAAATCTGGTCATTGATATTTTCACGGCGGATATGAACCTGCCCTGCGGAATTATGTTTGCCTGGCCTTTCGCGGAGATTTTATCCGCCGACGGAGAAGCTCGGGGGTGAGTTTTGGCCGGCGGCACGGCCGCCTCAAGGGGAGCGCATTCGGGAAATAAGCTCGGCGGCCGAGGTCTGCGCGATGCGGACACGGTTGTCCGCAAGCGCGTAGGGGATAACGAGGCGGTTGGCGTGGATCAGGGCGCCGCATGAATAGACGACGTTAGGCACATATCCGGAGCGGTTGTTGTCGTCCCAGCGGAGGAGCGGTTCGCTCAAGCGGCCGAGTATGCGTTCCGGGTTCTCGCGGTCCAGGAGGACCGCGCCGATTGAATACTGGCGCAGGGGGCCGACGCCGTGGGTCAGCAGCAGCCAGCCGCGGTCGGTTTCAATCGGCGACCCGCAGTTGCCGATCTGCACGAGTTCCCATGGATAAAAAGGGCGCATGAAGGGAACGGCTTCATGCCAGAAATGAAGATTGTCTGAATACATCATGAACAGATTTTCGTTGTCGTTGCGGGATACCATCGCGTAGCGTCCGTTCAGCTTCCGGGGGAACAACGCCATTCCCTTGTTGACTGCGCCCCGGCCGTTGAGTGTGATCATCTTGAAGTTGACAAAATCCTCCGTTTCTATGATCTGGGGAAGAATATTGCGTCCGTCATAGGCGGTATAAGTGGCGTAGTATTTCCGGCTATTGTCGTTGTCCGTGAACAGCACGAAGCGGGCGTCTTCCATGCCGTTCTGTTCGCTGGGCGAGAACGGGAACAGGACCCGCTCGGAAAGGGCGCTCTGCGGATTGAACGACGCTTCATAATTGCATTGCGCCAGCCACATGATTTTTTCGCAGGCCGCCCTCTCATGGGCCGTCGCGTTGCGGCCGGTGAGCCGGGCGTTCACCCTTGCCTCCATTTCCGCCATTGTAAATTCATCCGGAAGAGGCTCCATAATGGAGCCGGCGCCGTTATTCTGTCCCATTTCCTGTAATTTCCGCGCAAAACATGTTTTATTGTAGAGCGCGTCCGGTTTCAAACTGGCGGAGCAGGCGAAGGTTGAGGCTTCATCAACGGCAACGCTTTCGTCCGCGCCAATCATTCCCGAACGGAATGTCAGCGAGGAAACATGCCCTTCGCCGGTTGCCCGCAGGGAGAGAATGAAACGCAGCGCGCCCGGCGGGACGCCGGACTGGTCCGGATGGGGAATGATGGAGGGATTGAAAAGCGCGGTTGATTCAAACGAGTGCTCGGCCAGAAAATATGCGGCCGCAAGATTTTTCCGCGTCAGGGAAAACTCGCGATCCGGGGGCATATGCGCGCGGACGGCTTCAAACCGGCGTTCCAGCAGAGCTTTAAAATCGCGGTGGCGGGCGGAGAAGCAATACATGATTTTTGCAAGCTCCTCCTCCGCCCCGGCCTCGCCCAGCGCCATGACCCGCATTATGATGCGCTTGATGCGCGCCGGATTGGCCGGCAGGTGCGGGCGGAGCAAAACCCGCCGGTTGTCGGGACTCAGCGCTATTCCGGCGTCCTTTATGATCGGCAGGCGGGCGGTATCGGCCAATGATTCTTCGCTCATTCCGACAGTGGCTCCTTAAGGCTTTCCAGGACGTTTTCCATCTGTTTCATCTCAGCCAGGGAAAGAAGACAGACAAGAGTGGATTCGCCGCCTTGGTTGCGGTTGACCCTGTCAATATGGAGGCCGTCGTAGCATCCTCCGCTGACCGGATCGTAGAGGGGGACGCTCAGGTCGTTTCTGCCCAGGAACCACTGAAAAGCCCGCGAGGCTTCCGTATGCCATATTCTCTCTTTTGTGAGGCGGTACGCTTCCAGGCAGGCCGAAACAGTGGAATAAGCCTCCACCGGCTGCTGGTCAAAAAGCGTTTTGGTTCCGCCGCGGCGGTATGAGCCGTTCGTGCCGACCGGTTGAAAATGACGCCTTGGGGAGGATTGTATCTTGATGAGCCATTTTAACGCTTCCAGTCCCGCCTGCAGCATTTCCTCGTTGTTCAGACTGCGCCCGCTTACAATGAGCGCATGCGGCAGTTTGGCGTTGCAGTAGGTCAGTGACGATTCAAACCACTGCCATTCCGCATCCCGGTTTGCCTTGTAAAGATCGTGCAGGCGGCTGGCGAGCGTCTGCAGGCAGTTGCGGACCAGTCGGTCGCCGCTGAAGCGCTGCAGATATTCATATATTCCAATCAGGACAAAAGACCAGGCGCGCGGGGAAGTGAAGGGGAGCGCCGGAGAGAGGGTTTGTTCAAAAAGCTCCATGGCCATCTGGGCAAATCCCTCGTTTTTTGACCGGCCGATGCAGGTTCCCAGCGCGCGGATTGCCCGGCCGTGGCAGTCTTCAAGGTTGCCGCCTTCCTTCCAATCGCGCTGAAAGGAAAGAAAATTCCTGAAGCGGTGGTTGGGGGCATCCCAGGCATATCGGATAAATCCGAGGTAACGGCTGGCGAGATCGTTGAGCCGCACGGGATTTATCGTGCCGAGGTTCTCAAGCAAAATGGCAAGGATAAGCGCCCGGGCGTTGTCGTCCGTGCAATATCCCTCGGAAAAATTAGGGATATTGTAGGTGGAATGCTGTAAAATGCCGACCGAATCGGTCAGTCTTATCAGGTGGTCCAGCTTGATGTTGGGCAGGGCGGGCAATTGTTGTTCCAGCGGGCGCATGGTGATCTTTTTTTGAATCCCGCCCGGGCGTTTAACGCAGGCTTCCTCAAAGGCGTCCGCGTATCTGGAAAGCACGCTGTTCCAGATCATTTCCCGCCCCAGGAAATAGGCGTTCTTGCGCATGGTGTGCCGCTCGGTTTCGTTGCGAATCAGCCTTTTAACGGCGTCCGTAATCGCCCGGGAGTCTCCGAACGGAACCAGAACGCCGCGCCCTTCGCCGAGCAGTTCGGCGGCGTGCCAGAAAGGCGTGGAAATGACCGCGTTGCCGACGCCGAACGAGTAGGCCAGGGTCCCCGATGTTATCTGGGCCTCTTCCAAATACGGGGTTATGTAAATGTCGGCCAGCACCAGAAACTCGGTGAGTTCCTCGGGCGACACGAACTGGTTGTGAAAGATCACGTTCTGGGCGATGCCGAGTTCATCCGCGAGGCGTTGCAGGGAAAGCCGGTAGGTTTCTCCCTCCCGCCGCAGTAAATTGGGGTGCGTGGCTCCGACCACCACGTAGACGACGTTCGGATGCTCTTGGATCACTTCCGGCAGAGCGCGCAGCACGACTTCTATGCCCTTTCGGGGCGAAAGCAGCCCGAACGTCAGCAGCACGGTTTTGCCCTCTACGCCGTACTGGTCCTTGTAAAAATTGGGATCAATAAAGGGGACGTCGGGAATGCCGTGCGGGATCAGCCTTAATTTTGCTTCGGATATTTTGTGGACGGCTTGCAGAATGTCAGCCGCCTTGTGCGTCATGACCACCGCATAATGCGAAAGCGCCAGCAGTTCGTCCATGACGCGCTTCTGGCGCGCGGAGGGTTTCTGCAGGGCCGTGTGCAGCGTCGTTACAATCGGCATTTTCAACTGGCGCAATAAAGCCAGAATATAGCTGCCGGCGTCCCCGCCGAAAATACCGTACTCGTGCTGCAAACAGACCGCGTTCACGTTGTTGGCGTTGAGAAAATCCGCGGCCGCCTTATATGAATCTATGTCCTGTTCTCTGATTTCAAAGCGGACGCGCTCCGGATAATCGTAACCTTCCTCCGTGTCCGTGACGGGTATGGCGAAGGTCTGCACGGAGGGGTTCAAGGCCGCAAAGGTTTCGCAGATGTCCGTTGTAAAAGTCGCAATGCCGCAGCGGCGCGGGAGATAATTGCCGATAAACGCTATTTTTTTGATGTTCCTGATGTTTTTCATTTAGTTCTTTCAATATCTGTCCGGAGTTCTAAAAAACTTATTCTAACAGCATCCCGGCGGGGGTCAATTGGTTTTTACGCGGGCTGCATAAAAAACTGGACGCGGCCGCCCCGCCGGTGTTATGCTGTCAGGAATATGAAAACGGAAAGCGTCCGCATTCAACAGGAAATGGATAAGGCCGGAAAATCAAAACTCTCCGGCTACCAGGATTTGATCGTCGGCCGCCCCGGCTGGTGGCCGCTGATTCAATACGAGTTGATCATGCTTTTCTGCTCAATCATTCCCGGCGCGCTCGGTCTTTTCCTGCGCTCTCTCTTTTACCCCTTCCTGCTGGGCGCCTGCGGCAAAAACGTCAATTTCGGCGCCAACGTGATTCTGCGGCATCCGCATAAAATCAAGATCGGCGACAACGTCATTATTGACGACAATTGCCTGCTGGATGCCAAGGGAAGGGACAACGAGGGCATCGCCATCGGCTCCGGCGTCTTCATCGGGCGCAATTCCATTTTGAGTTGCAAAAACGGCGATATCATTCTGCAGCCCCGGGTCAATATCGGTTTTAATTCGGAAATATTTTCCGGCAGCCGGGTGGAAATCGGACGGGACACCCTCGTGGCCGCCTACTGTTACTTTGTCGGCGGCGACCATGCCGTTGAAGACGCGGAAGCCGCCCTGACCGAGCAGGGTTCCCGTTCGCGGGGCATAACCGTCGGCGCCAACTGCTGGTTCGGGGCCGGAACAATCGTTCTGGATGGAATTACGACCGGCAACAACGCCATTATTGGCGCGGGCGCGGTTGTCACCAAAAACGTCGCCGCCTATGCGGTTGCAGTCGGAATTCCAGCCCGGCAGGTCCGCGACCGCCGCCAGCACGATGGAAATGAGGAAGGCAGAAGGCAGAAGGCAGAAACGAAATCTTAATAATTCGGCGTTCCTCATTTTAAATTTTCTTGATACTTCCTGCTGAAAAGATCGCAAGCCATGATAATTCGCATGTTTATTTTTTTGTTTTCCTTGTCGGCCGTTGTGGGTTGCGCGCCTTCGTTGGAACGCGAAATCAGCTCCGAATGCGGCGGCCGCGCGCGCCTGGTCTGGTGCCAGGATGCCGGCGACGGAGCCGATGTCGGCGCACAGGGAACCAATCTTTACCTTATGGGGTTTGACACGGACGACGGGCGGGGCGCGCGGAGTATTCTGGCCGAGCGCGCCAATTACGCCAAGCCCATGTTTGCGCCGGACGGGGAAAGAGTTGTTTTTTCCAGATGGCAGGAGCAGAAAATATACACGGTTAATTTTGACGGATCCGGTTTGAAGCCGCTTGCCGACGGATTCGCCATGGCCGTGTGGCGCAATGCGCGGAGCAAAACCGACTGGGTTTATGCCGGCACGGTCATTGACGTTGATAACTCGCTTGTCAATAACATCCGCCGCTTCCGGCTGGATAAGCCGGAAGTGAGCGAGTCGGTCTGGACAAAAACGCCGCATAATATTGATAATTTCCAGCTTTCCGCCGACGGCGGCTTTGCCAGCGGCCTGTTTCCCTGGCCGTCCTGCGGCCTGGCCGAACTGCCCGACCGCGAATGGACAAAATACGCCGAGGGGTGCTGGCCCTCGCTTTCGCCCGATAACGAGAGATTATTATGGGTTTTTGACGGCGCGCACCGCAATTTGTGTTTTTTCCGGACAAAGACCGGCGCGCGTTGGGCGGTGAATATCAGTCATGCGCCCGGCATCGGCGGATTTGAGGTTTATCATCCGCGCTGGAGCAATTCTCCGCGTTTTTTTACGATGACCGGCCCTTACAAAATGGGCGGGGGCGATAACCGCATCCGCGCCGGCGGAAAAGGAATAGAAATATATCTTGGCAAATTTGCTCCGGACTTCAGGAAAATTGAGCGCTGGATCCGGGTTACCCATAACGAATACGGCGATTTTTTCCCGGACCTCTGGGTCTCATCGCGCGGGAAAACGGCGGCCGCGGAAGCGTCCGCCGCGCCGGAGGCGGACGGTTTGAAGAAAACACAAAAAGCGCCGGCCGGCGCCGCCTGGCCGGGTTCGCTTGAAGAACTGGTGTTTTTATGGCAGAACCGGTCAAAGGCGAACGCATTCACGGAGCCGATTTCACAAACTTCGCGCGTCTGCCGAGTTGAAGCCAAAGGCCGCGCCCGTTACGGCCGGCATTTTGAGATGGCCCCCTCCGGCGGCGCTTTCATCGCCGATGAAAACACGGACGAACTGAAAAAAAGGGTCATGGAGCGCCAACAACTGGCGGTTGAGATCATGCTAACGCCCGGCGGGAATGAGGGAAAAGAACTTTTGCCGATTGTCGGGCATGCCGCCCGGTCGGGGGGTTGGAATTTCCTGATTGCCCAGAAGGGCCGCCGGCTTGTTTTCCAGATCAGGGCCGGCAGAGATCAGCCCCCTAACGTGGTTTCTCTCGGCGCTCCGGCCGGCGACGGCCCCTGCCATGTGGTTGTCAGTTGTCTGGCTTCCAATGTTACCTGCTATTTGAACGGCGAGCAGGCCGGTTACCATGAACCGGTCTGGGCCGGCCCGTGGGAAGATGGGGAGATAGTGTTCGGCAATGAGTTGCGCGCGGAATACCCGGTGAACGGGGGAGAGGCGGAAAAAGGCTGGCGGGGGTTGATTGAAAACGTCGCCTTGTACGCGCGCTGGATCGGCCTGGAAGAGGTCCGGGAAAAATACAAAACCATTACCGCGGCCAGCGGCGCGCGCGGACAGATACCGTTTTTATCCGTAAAGGCGGAATTGATTTCCGCGCCGGTTGTTCCCGCGCCCGCATCAATCGCGCCTTACCGGCGGGCGCTGCTCATCGGCCATTACCGCATTCGGGAGATAATGGAGGGCAATTGCCCGGAGCGTGAAATCATGGCCGCGACCTGGTCCATTCTTGACGGGCAGACGCTGTCCGGCGCGGGGCGGAGTTCTCCCGGGCGTATTTTCCGGATGAGCCTGGAGCCTTTTTCAGACCACCCCGAGCTGGAGGGCGAACGGCAGATCATGGACGGCGACCGGTTTGACCTGCCGTTATATTATGAGATAGAAGGCAGATAGCCTGAAGGCTGATGGCCGCGGGTGTTTTTGGCTGGCAGTTTTCAGCCGGTTTGCCCCATGGATGATTTATGGTTTTCAGTTCATACTTGTTTCTTTTTTATTTTCTGCCGGCCGCGCTTCTGCTTTATTATCTCGTCCCGCGCCGGGGCAGGCAGGGCCTGCTGACCGTGGTCAGCTATGTTTTCTACGGCTGGTCCAATCCTCTTTTCATGGCGCTCATGTTTGTCTCCACGCTGGTTGACTATATTGCGGGGTTGATGATCGCCTGGAGCGGGTGGCGCTGGTCCCGGCCTGTCGTAATGCTTGCGCCGGGCGGCCGGCGTTCGCGCCTCCAGAAAACGGCTTTAATCTGTTCGCTCTGTTCCAATCTGGGCCTGCTGGGTTTTTTCAAATATTTCAACTTTGCCATGGATAACGTTGACGCCCTCGTCCAGTGGCTGGGATTTCCCGGCCTCGGCGTTGTCCTGCGGATTACCCTGCCGCTCGGCATCAGTTTTTACACCTTTCAGTCCATGAGTTACACCATTGATGTCTACCGCGGGCAGGCAAAGGCCCTGCGCAATTTCACCGATTTTGCCTGTTTTGTTTCCATGTTTCCCCAGCTGGTGGCCGGGCCCATTATCCGTTTTACGGAAGTGGCCGACCAGCTTGAAAACCGGACGCACACTCTGGAAAAATTCGCGCGCGGGACCGCGTTCGTCAGCCTCGGCCTCGCCAAAAAAATTCTGCTGGCCAATCCCTGCGGCAAGATCGCGGACGTCGCCTTCAACGCCGGCTCGCTGTCCGTTCTGGATGCATGGTACGGCGTTGTTTCCTATGCCTTTCAGATTTACTTTGATTTCAGCGGTTATTCGGATATCGCCATCGGCCTGGGGCTGATGCTGGGATTCGTGTTTCCCAAGAATTTTGATTCGCCCTACAGTTCCTGCTCCATCACCGAATTCTGGCGGCGCTGGCACATTTCGCTTTCCTCGTGGCTGCGGGATTATCTCTATATTCCGCTCGGCGGCAACCGGAAGGGCAAAAAACGCACTTATGTCAACCTGGCCGCGACCATGCTGCTCGGCGGGCTCTGGCACGGCGCGGCCTGGAATTTTGTCGCCTGGGGCGCCATCCACGGCCTCCTGCTGGGAGTTGAAAGACTGCGCGGAAAAGCGAGTTTTTATAACCGCCTGCCCCGGCCGGCGCGGGTCGGCCTGACTTTTTTCATCGTCCTGATCAGCTGGGTTTTTTTCCGCGCGCCGGATATTTCCAGCGCCGTCGCATACCTCGGCCGGATGTTTTCATGCGGCCCGGCCGCGGAGAACGCGCTACTGGTCAGGGGCGTCATTTATCAGCCTTATTATCTCGGCGCTTTCGCACTGGCCGCCTTTGTTACCTGGCTGGCCCCGCAGACCTGGGATTGGACGCGGGTGATCAGCTGGAAGAAAATACTGCTGATCGTTTTGCTGTTTTGCCTGTCGGCGGCCGTGCTGACCACCCAGGCCTATAATCCGTTCATTTATTTTATTTTCTGATTCATGAAGCCAAAATATTCCAGCCGTGAAGAGCAGGCCCTGGCCGAGGCGGGGCGCACGACCATCAGCGCGGGCCAGAAAATATTTCTGGCCGCGGTCTTCCTGGCCGCGGTCTTTTCCGTGCCGGTCTATCAACAGATCGCGGAAGTCAGCGCCTATCTTGACGGCCGCCGTCTCAAGGCCCTGCCGCAATGTTACGATATTTTATCTCCGGCGTTTTCGGCGCTGAAAAAAATATTGCGCCCGGCCGATTTTTCCCTGAAATATTTTTTCAAGGTCAACGCCGAATTGCTGCGGGAAATGCGCGCCTACGAAAATGCGCTTGAGGATTCATCGCGCGTCGGGCGGGCCGTCCGACCCTGCGCGCAATATCTCATGACGCGCTGGCTTGGCGCCGGCAACGATAAGACCTACTGCGGGCGGGGGGCGTGGCTCTTTTACCGCCCCGATATTGAATACGCGGTCAACCGCGGTTTTTTGGAAAACAATGTGATGGCCCGCCGCGCGGCCTCCGGTTCCGAAACCGAGCCTCCGCCCCATCCCGACCCGCGTCCGGCGATCACGGGGTTTAACGCCGAACTCTCCGCCCGGGGCATAAAACTCATTCTCATGCCGACCCCCGTCAAGCCGGTGGTTCATCCCGAAAAATTCGCCGTTGGTTTTGAGGGCTTTGCCCGGCCAATCCAGAATCTTTCGTATCAAAGATTTGCCGCCGGCATGGAAAAGGCCGGGATTCCCGTTTTTGACGTTGCGCCGGAGCTTGTGCGGGACAAGGAAACAAATAAACGCGATCAATTTCTCGCGGGCGACACTCACTGGCGGCCGGAAGCCATGGAGCATGCGGCGCGCTTGCTGGCCGCGTTTGTGAAAGAACACGCGGCGCTGCCGCCGGCGCCCGCCGCCGGTTACACCGCCGAGCGAACGAACATCGCCTGCCGCGGCGACATCGTCGGCATGCTGCGCCTGCCGGAAGAGAGCGATAATTTCGGCGCTCAGGAAGTTTCCATCCGCCGCGTTTTTGATTCCTCGGGCCGGCCGTGGCGGCCGTCCCGGGCGGCCGATATTCTTTTGCTCGGCGACAGTTTTGCCAATATTTACTCGCTGGAGGCGATGGGGTGGGGCGGCGGCGCCGGCCTGGCGGAGCAATTGAGCCGCGAGATGCAAAGACCCGTTGATTTCCTGGCTGTCAACGACAACGGCGCTTGCGCGACCCGCGAACTGCTTGCGCGGGAGCTGGCGCGCGGCAATGACCATCTCGCCGGCAAACGCGCGGTTATCTGGCAGTTTGCCGCGCGGGAGCTTACGGCGGGGGACTGGAAGATAGTTCCGCTTGAGCGCGCGGCAAAAGAGTCGTCCTTCCTCTCGCTTGCCGCCGGCGGCCGGCTGGTTGTAACCGGCGAAATCAAGGCGGTCGCGCGCGCCCCGCGTCCGGGCACGGTTCCTTACTCCGACCATATTATCGCGGCCCGCATTGTTGGCGCGGCGGCCGGCTCAAGCCAATTCATCCAGGCGCTCGTTTATATGTTCAGCATGACCAATAACACGCTCACGCCGGCCGCCGGCCTGATGGCCGGCGACCGGGTCACCCTGCGCCTGCGCCCCTGGGCTGAAGTTTCCGCCGAATATGAGCGTATCAACCGCGCCGACCTTGATGACCCCGAATTATTGGTTCAGGAACCTTGCTGGGGCGAACTTATCTCGGAAGGGGAATGAATTCGTCCCTTTCTTTGCGGCATATTGCCAGCTATTGAATTGTGTTCCCGGAGGTTAAATGTATAATACCACTCAAGGGGAAATTATGTTTAACGAGTCAGACAAAGGCATTACCCGGCGGCGGTTTATCGCCTCGCTCGGGGCCGGCGCGGCCGCCTGCTGCGCCGGCCGCCTGGCTTGGGGCGGACAGCTCGCGGACGCCGATTTGCACGAGGCGAAATTTTACGAGCCGCTGGCCGGGAAAAAAATCCGCTGCGGACTTTGTCCCCGCGGATGTATCGTGCCGGACAAGGGGCGCGGTTACTGCCGGGTGCGCGAGAACCGCGGCGGGAAATTTTACACCCTGGTCTACGGCCGGCCGTGCGCCGTCCATCTTGACCCGATTGAAAAAAAACCTTTCTTTCACGTTTATCCCGGCAGCAAATCCTATTCAATTTCCACGGTCGGCTGCAATATAAATTGCAAGTTCTGCCAAAACTGGGACATATCCCAGGCCTCGCCCGAAGATGTGAGCGTCTCCTTCAAAGCTCCCGGAGAAATCGCCGAAGCCGCCGTGAAGGCACATGCCCGCACCATGGCTTACACTTACGGCGAACCGGCGGTCTTTGCTGAATACATGGCCGACTGCGCCGCGGCGGGAAAAAAAGAGGGGGTGGAAAGCGTCATGGTCAGCAACGGATTTATTTCCGGCGAAGCGTTGAAATCGGTCCTGCCGGTTCTGAAGGCCGTCAAGATTGATTTAAAGTCGTTTACCCAGTCGTTTTACGCCGACGTGTGCGAGGGGCAGCTGCAGCCGGTGCTGGACACTTTGCGGCGGCTTGCGGAATCCGGCGTCTGGCATGAAATCGTTGTTTTGATTATTCCCTCCCTGAATGACAATTCCGATGAAATCAAGCGCATGAGCGCCTGGATTGTCAAGGAGCTCGGGCCGGATGTTCCGCTTCATTTTTCCCGTTTCACGCCGATGTATAAAATGCGCAACATCGCGCCCACCCCGGTGGAGACCTTGCGCCGGGCGCGGCGGATCGCCATGGAGGAAGGCGTTAACTTCGTTTATATCGGCAATGTGCCGGGCGAGGAGAGCCAGAACACAATCTGTCCCTTCTGCAAAACCATCCTGATCCGCCGCTACCAATACAGCATTCTTGAAAACAACATTGCCGGCGGACGCTGCGGAAAATGCAAACGCCCCGTCCCGGGCGTCTGGTCCTGAAGGGGATGCGATTGCCGGGGACGCTTGGCGTGTTTTTTCGCCTCCTCCGCCTTGAATTCCATCGCGAATTTCACTTGTAAGAAAACGTAATTCTGATAGTTTAACCTTCCATTTAAGGCATTTATGCGCGGCGGAATACCATGGCGATGGAAATAGGAATAGGAATACTGGGGCTGGGGACGGTCGGCACGGGCGTGGCCAAATGGCTGCAGGCCAACGGGGCGCTTATTGAAAAACGCACCGGCCTGAAGCTGGTTTTGCGCGGCCTGGCCGATATTGATCCGGAGCGCGATCGCGGCCTGGAATTGCCCGCGGGTCTCCTGACGCGCGACGCGGAAAAGGTCATTGCCGATCCGGAGGTGAAGATAGTCGTTGAAACAATCGGCGGGATTGAGCATGCCCGGAAATATATTCTCCAGGCTTTAAAACTTAAAAAACCGGTGGTGACCGCCAACAAGGCGCTCCTGGCCGAAGACGCTTCCGCCCTTTTTCAGGAAGCCGAAAGGAATAAAACCGGCATTTTTTTTGAGGCCAGCGTCGGCGGCGGCATCCCCGTCATCCGCTCTCTGCGCGATGGACTGGTGTCCAATAACATTGAAAATATTTACGGTATTTTGAACGGGACATGCAATTATATCCTGACCAGAATGGAGCAGTCGCATTCCTCTTTTGCGGCGGCCTTGAAGGAGGCCCAGAAGGAAGGGTTTGCGGAAACGGACCCGGCCCTGGATATTGACGGTCTGGACACGGCCCATAAGGCGGTTATCCTGGCGTCGCTGGTCTGCGGGTTCAAGGTGCCGATGAGCGCGGTGCCGGTTGAAGGCATCCGCGCGCTGGCGGCCCTGGACATGCATTACGCCATGGAACTCGGTTACCGGGTAAAACTTCTGGCGGTGATCAACGGCGGCCAAGACGGCGTCTCGGTCCGCGTCCATCCCGCGCTTGTGCCGCATAAAAATATCCTCGCCTCGGTGAACGGAGTGTTTAACGCGGTTTTAATCAGGGGCGACGGCGTCGGCGATGTGCTCGGTTACGGAATCGGGGCTGGCCGGGATTCAACCGCCAGCGCGATTTTGAGCGATGTGGCCGAGGCCGCCCGTGATTTAATGATCGGCGCCGGCGGCGCCGGGGGCGGTTTCTGCCGTTACCTTTCCGGTTTCAGGCCGGCCGGCCCGGGCGACGCTTTAAAGCCGGCCGGGGAGGAGGAGACGCGCTGTTATCTGCGTTTGACCCTCCTTGACAAACCCGGCATGTTCGGACAGGTGGGAACCCTGCTCGGCCGGCATGCCATCAGCATTGCTTCGGTTCTGCAGAAGGAAAACTGCCGGGGGCGGCATGTGCCCGTGATCATCATTACCCATCACGCCCCCGAAAACGCTTTCCGCGCGGCGATTAAAGAGCTGGACGCCATGCCGGGCGTGGGCGCCGGCGCGGTCTGCATCAGGATTGAGGATTTTTAAGGACAAGACAATGGCATTGATTATCCAGAAATTCGGCGGCACATCGGTCGCCGATCCGGAATGTCTCCGCCGTGTGGCCGGGCGGATTATGGCGGAAAAAAAGAAGGGCAACCAGGTGGTGGTCATCGTGAGCGCCATGGGCGACACCACCGATGAACTGATTGCGCTGGCCCATCGGATTACGCCGGAGCCGGATGCGCGCGAAATGGATATGCTTATGTCAACCGGCGAACAGGTCGCGGGCGCCCTGCTCGCCATGGCCTTGCACGCGAAAGGGGCCGATGCCGTTTCGCTCACCGGTCCCCAGGCCGGCATCCGCACCGATTCAATGCACCGCCGGGCAAAAATCATGCGCATCAATCCCCGGCGCATATTCCGGCACCTGCGCGAGGGGCATATTGTCATTGTCGCCGGGTTCCAGGGGCTGACGCCCGCCCGCGATATCGCCACCCTCGGCCGGGGCGGCTCGGACGCGACGGCGGTTGCGCTGGCCGCCGCGCTCAAGGCCGATTGCTGCCAGGTTTTCAAGGACGTGGACGGGGTCTATTCCGCCGATCCGCGCATTGTTCCGGAGGCCCGCAAGCTGGATGAAATTTCCTATGATGAAATGCTGGAACTGGCCGGCTCGGGGGCGCAGGTGCTTATGTCCCGTTCGGTTGAATTCGCCAAGAAATACGGCGTGCAGTTGGAAGTGCTTTCCAGTTTTACAAACAAACCGGGAACAATCGTGAAGGAAGAGGTGAAGAGCATGGAAGACATAATCGTGCGCGGAGTTTCGGCCGAGAAAAACGAGGTTAAGATAACCCTGGAGGGCGTTCCCGACAAGCCCGGTATCGCCGCCGGAATTTTCAGGGAACTGGCCGGCGCCAGCATTAATATTGACATGATCATTCAAAACACCAGCGCCGGCGGACTGGCGGACATTTCCTTCACCATTCCCGGGGAAGACCTCGTCAAGACGAAAAATCTGATGAGATCCATTTCAAAAACCGTCGGGTTCAAGACCGTTAATTTTGACAATGATATCGCCAAAATCAGCGTGGTTGGGGTTGGTATGCGCGGCCATTCCGGCGTGGCCTTCCGGATGTTCAAGACGCTGGCCGAAGAAAGCATCAATATCCTCATGATTTCCACCTCGGAAATCAAAATATCGGTCGTCATCCGCAAAAAATTCGCAAACCTGGCGACGAAAGCCCTGCATCAGGCATTTGAACTTGGGCGGAGGAAAAAATAGGAAATTTCAACTCCGGCCCTTGCCGCGAGTCAAGGGCCGCCTTAATAATATGAAAAAAATCCAGATCTATGACACAACTTTGAGGGACGGAATGCAGGGCGAGGGCGTATCGCTTTCCAGCGCCGCCAAAATCAGGCTCGCCCTGAAACTTGATGAATTCGGCGTTGATTATATTGAGGGAGGGTTTGCGGCCTCAAATCCGAAGGACATGGAGTTTTTCAATGAAATAAAACGCTGCCATTTGAAACACGCCAGGATAGCCGCCTTCGGCAGCACCCGGCGCGCCAATGTCCCGGTCGCCGAGGATCAGGGCACCGGCCGGTTGATCGCGGCCGATATGCCGGTTACCACCATTTTCGGCAAATCATGGCGGCTGCACGTGGCCGAAGTCCTGCGGACGAGCGAACGCGAAAACCTGGCGATGATCAGGGACACGGTCCGTTTCCTCAAGGAACACAAGAAGGAGGTCGTTTTTGACGCGGAACATTTTTTTGACGGCTACAAGGACAGTCCGGAATTCGCCCTGAACACGCTCAAGTCTGCGATGGAGGGCGGCGCCGACTGCCTGGTCTTGTGCGACACGCGCGGCGGGAGCCTCCCGCATGAAATTTTTGACATCGCCGCCCGCGTGGCCAGCTCTTTCCCGGTCAAAATCGGCATTCATTGCCATAACGACGGCGAGATGGCCGTGGCCAACTCAATTGAAGCCGTGCGCGCGGGGGCCGCGCACGTGCAGGGCACCATCAATGGTTTCGGCGAACGCTGCGGCAACGCCAATCTGTGCTCCATTATTCCGGGGCTGGCAATCAAAATGGGGTTGACCTGCGGCCGGGGCAATCTCCGGGAATTGACCGCCCTTTCCAGGTTCGTTGACGCCCTCTTGAATGTTCCGCATGGCCGCCGGCAGGCCTATGTGGGCATGAGCGCCTTTGCCCACAAGGCGGGCATGCACGTCAACGCCATTGAGAAAAATCCCGCCAGTTTTGAGCATATCAGCCCGGAACAGGTCGGCAACGAGCGGAGAATCCTTATTTCAGAACTCTCCGGCGGAAGCAATGTGCTGCTCAAGGCCGTTCAAATGGGCTTTGAAATGGACCGCAAATCGCAGGAGATCAGGGATGTTTTGCATCATCTGGAGCAGCTTGAGCGCAAGGGCTATGAGTTTGAGGCCGCGGACGCCTCCTTCAAGATTCTGATCCAGAAAGTGCTTAAAAAACACAGGCCTTTCTTTGACCTGCTCGGCTTGCGGGTCATTGTGGAAAAACGCGGCAAGAACGAACCGTGCCGCTCCGAGGCGATTGTCAAGCTGCAAGTCGGCCATGAGATTGAACACCGGGTCGCCGAGGGCGACGGGCCGGTGAACGCCCTGGACACCGCCTTGCGCCTGGCCCTGACCAAGTTTTATCCGGCCATTGCCAAGGTGTCCCTGACGGATTACCACGTCCGTATCATTGATCCCAAGGAGGCCACCGCGGCCAAGACCAGGGTGATCATTGAATCCTCCGACGGCGTTGATACCTGGGGCACGGTCGGGGTCTCCGAAAACATCATTGAGGCTTCCTGGGAGGCCTTGGTGGACAGCGTTGAATTCAAGCTCTTCAAGGACGAGGAAAAGGGGCGGAAGAGGAAAACCCCGTAGGCGGAAGACGGGCCGCCGAATCCCGGCGCTCCCGTCAGGAGCCCGCGAATGTTTCCATGGCCGCATGGCGTGGAAATCAAGAGCCGTCCGGCCAAAATCATCAATTATCTGCGGAAAAAGCAATGCGCGAACTTGAAAAAAATTATAATCCGGCCGCAGTGGAAACCGGATGGTACCAAAACTGGGTTGAGAAAAAATATTTCCGGGCCGATTCCGCGCGCGGGGGGAGGCCTTATACGATCGTCATTCCTCCGCCGAATGTAACCGGCATACTCCACATGGGCCATGCCCTGAACGTTACCATCCAGGATATCCTTATCCGCCGGAAACGGATGGAGGGGTTCAACGCCCTCTGGGTCCCCGGGACCGACCATGCCGGCATCGCCACCCAGAATGTCGTGGAACGCGCCCTGCGCAAGGAGGGCAAAACCAGGGCCGACCTTGGGCGCGAAAAATTTATCCAGAGAGTCTGGCAGTGGCGCGAGCAATACGGCAACACCATCATCCAGCAGCTCAAAAAACTCGGCGTCGCCTGCGACTGGGACCGTCTGCGTTTCACCATGGACGCGGGATTGAGCGATGCCGTTACGGAAGTCTTTATCCGGCTCTACAATAAAAAAATGATTTACCGCGGCAATTATATCATCAATTGGTGTCCGCGTTGCCGGACCGCGCTTTCCGACGAGGAAAGCGTCCATGTGGAAACGCGCGGCAAGCTTTACTTTATCCGTTATCCGCTGAAGGATGACCGGGGCAACGCCGTGGTGGTGGCCACCACCCGCCCCGAAACAATGCTGGGGGATACGGCCGTGGCGGTCAATCCAAAGGATGAACGTTACCAACAGCTGGTCGGCCGCCATTTGATTCTGCCCGTCATGGGAAGGGAAATTCCTGTTATCGCCGATGATTTCGTTGATCCGGAGTTCGGAACCGGCGCGGTGAAGGTTACCCCCGCGCACGACCCGAACGACTTTGCCCTCGGCGGCCGGCACGGATTGCAGCAGATCAATGTCATGGACGAAGACGGCCGCATGAACGAAAACGCGGGTGAATACGCCGGCCAGGACCGGTTTGAATGCCGCCGCCAACTGGTTGCCTTTCTGGAGCAGGCCGGCCTGCTTGAAAAAATCGCCGAGCATACCCACGCCGTCGGCCATTGCTACCGCTGTGACACGGCCGTTGAACCGCGCCTTTCCATGCAGTGGTTCGTGAAAATGAAGCCTTTGGCCGGGCCGGCCATTGAAGCGGTGCGGTCCGGGCGGATCCGGTTTGTTCCGGAACGTTGGACAAAAGTCTACCTGGACTGGATGGAAAACATAAGGGACTGGTGCATCTCGCGCCAGATCTGGTGGGGGCACCGCATCCCCGTTTTTTACTGCGGCGAGTGCGGGCACGAATGGGTTTCAAAGACGGCGCCGGAAAAGTGCGCAAAGTGCGAAAGCGTAAAAATCCGCCAGGACGAGGACGTTCTGGACACCTGGTTTTCTTCGTGGCTCTGGCCCTTCAGTGTTTTCGGCTGGCCGCAGACCGGGCCGGATTTGAAGTTTTATTATCCCGCCGGCACGCTCGTTACGGCCTCTGAAATCATATTTTTCTGGGTGGCCAGGATGATCATGGCGGGTTTTGAATTCATGGGCGATATCCCCTTTGAAAAGGTCTATATCCACGGAACCGTCCGCGACAACCGCGGCCGGAAAATGAGCAAAAGCCTCGGCAATTCAATAGACCCGCAGGACATCATCGGCAATTTCAGCGCGGATGCCCTGCGCTTCAGCTTGATAATGCTCACCGCGACCGGGCAGGACGTTTATTTGTCGGATGACAAATTTGAAATCGGCCGCAATTTCCTCACTAAAATATGGAACGCGGCGCGGTTTATCCAGATGCAGGCCTGGCCCGGCGGCGCGGCGGATATGGCCGCCGCGGCCGCGCCGCCCGGCGCCGGTTGCAAAGCGCCGCATTTGCATTCGACCCCGGATGAGCAGTTCATCCTTGCCCGGCTGGATGAAACAACCATGGCCTGCAACGCGAACCTGGAACAGTTCCGTTTCAATGATTACGCCAAATGCCTTTATGATTTTATCTGGCACCAGTTCTGCGACTGGCACATTGAATATGCCAAACTGCCGTTGAATTCCTCCGACCCTGAGCGGCGGCGCGCGGCGCTCATCGTTCTCCATTTTGTTTTCGAGCGGGCACTCCGGCTCCTCCATCCGCTGGCGCCCTTTATCACCGAGGAATTGTGGCATGCCATGGGTTACGGCGCCGAAGGGGAAACCATCCAGCGGGCGCCCTGGCCGGAAACGTTCGGCAACGAGAAACTCGCGGAATGGGGGGTTGTCCCCGATTTGGTCGCTTACGTGGAGAGCAAGCACGAACTCATCAGGGTCTGCCGCAACCTGCGCGGGGACTGCGATATTCCGTCCTCGGCCCGCGTGAAATATTTCATCAGGCCGGAAAACAAAACGGCGGCCGCGTTCCTCGCCGCCGACCGCGACGCGATCGCGTTTCTGCTCCGGGCCGACTCGGTTGAAATCGGGGAAATAAACACGCCCCGCAAAGCGCTGAACGCCATTTGCCCCCTCGGCGCGGTTTTCATACCGATTGAGGGGCTGGTTGATATTCCGCGGGAAATAAAGAAGCATAACGACCGCCTGGCCGCTCTGGCCCGCGATTTGGCGGCGGTTGAAAAAAAACTGGGCAACGCCGATTTTATCGCCAAAGCGCCGCCGGAAGTCGTGGCAATGCAGAAAGACAGGCTGCGGCAGATAAAAGATCAGGATGCCAAGGTGCGGCAACTGCTCGCCCTTCTCGCGGGCGCGGAAAATTAACCGCCGGCCGGCCGGCCGGCCGGCCCACGGTCAAACATGTAAATCAGCCCGCCGGCGGCCGTGGTCAGGGTGGTGATGACGGAAACCGCGAACGACACCGCGAAAGCTCCGCTCTCCGGCATGCCGGAGAGCGAAAAGAAACCGACAAAACTCACTTCGCGCACCCCGATTCCGTTGAAGGAAACCGGCAGCATGATCAGCGCCATGATCAGCGGAATGAAAATGATGTAATACATCAGGGGAGCCTCCAGATTAAACCCCAGCGCTACGACGTAAAACACCAGCACGCGCGTTATCTGCACCGCCAGAGAAAGCAGAAACGCCCGCGCCAGGAGCCCCGGATGTTTTCGGTATTCCAGACAGGCCGTCAGCCATTTTCTTGCCGCCCGGACGATCTTCCAGCCGATGAACTTTTGAATTATCCGTCTGTCCAGCCAGCGTAAAAACCGGCTCTGGAAGAGAAGAACAACCGCGGCCGCCGTGATCAGGGCAATGACGAACGTAAGGGAATGGAGATGCCGCAAGCCGGGCTGATAACCGGCATACCAGCCGCCGAAACAGGCGACAAAAACAAGCGATACGCCGGCAATAAAACGATCGGCCGCCATGGAGCTTATGGTCAGATCAATATCGGCCGTGGCTTTTGAGAGGTAAAAGCCGCGGACAATGTCCGCGCTCACGCTGGAAGGCAGGATCAGTCCCCAGAACCCCCCGACATAATTGATGATAAACAAACGCCAGAAAGTGATTTTTGAACCCTTGACAGTCAAAAACATGCGCCATTTGATCACACTTAATACCCGTTCAACGGTCAGGAGCACAACGGCCATAAACATCATTGTGAGATCGGCCTTGAGCGCGAGTTGCAGCGAATTCCGCCAGTCAATCGCCGCCATGAGCCAGACCATCAGAAGAATGCTCAAAACTATTTTCAATATCTGGCCAATTCTGGTTTTCATCTTTTTTCGCGCCGCGGCGGACAACGGTTTCCCGACGGCGTTTATAAGGCGAAGACTAGCAGAAATGCCGCCGCGATCAACCGGAATTGTCATCAGGACTGGAAACAAACGGTTTTTCCGAATATCTATTTGGCTCGCATAGCATGCGGGCGGAAAGCGCCACGCGCGCCACACCCGTCTCCGTCGAAATGACTTCGCAGAGCAGGCTGTGGCGCGCTTCCGCTGTTTGTACCCGCATAACCGAAACTTACTGGTTTTTTGCGCATATTTCCTTGATTTTTTTTCATGAAAATGAATATAATA
>JAQUQV010000001.1:78240-114603 GCA_028715905.1 Kiritimatiellia bacterium | reverse complement strand
CAGTTATGAGCGATCTTACCTTTTTAGGAGATCTGGCGCTGGTGATGACCGCGGCCGCGGTTGCCGCTGTTCTGTGCCAGATTTTGAAGCAGCCCAAGGCGGTCGGCTACATTCTGGCCGGCCTGGCCCTCGGCGGTTTCGGCTTTTTCCGTCCGCTCATTTCAAACCAGGATTCAATCAACACGATTGCCGACCTGGGGCTGATCTTTCTCATGTTTTCCATGGGGATTGATTTCAACCTGCGTAAGATCAGGAATGTCGGCGTTTCGGCCATTGTTACCGCCCTGATTGACGTTACCGTTATGCTCTCGCTCGGTTTCGGCATCGGCCGCCTGCTGGGGTGGAACATCATTGAGAGTATTTTTCTCGGCGCGATTATCTGCGACTCCTCCACCACCATTATCACCAAGGTGCTCGGCGACCTGGAGCTTAAGCGGGAATCGTTCGCGCAGATTATTCTGGGCGCGACCATTGTGGAGGACCTGCTGGCCATTGTCCTGATTGCCCTGCTGACGGGTATCGGCCTTACCGGAAGCCTTGAAACCAACCTGCTGTTCGGCCGGATCGGGGCCCTGCTGGTTTTCCTCGTTATGCTCCTGATCGTCGGGTTGCTGGCGGTCCCGCGCCTCCTGAACAGATTGAGCCGTTTCCGGGACGACGAACTCCTGGCGATCGCCGTGATCGGCATTTGTTTCGCCGTGTCGCTTTTGTCAATCACGCTTGATTTTTCGTTGGCGCTCGGGGCCTTTATTATCGGCAGCATCATGGCCGAGGCCCGCGCGCGCGCGCGCATTGAAATGTTTGCCACCCCGATGCGCGACGTGTTCGGCGCCGTTTTCTTTGTGGCCATCGGCCTCATGGCGCATCCGGCGGCGGCCTTTGAACATTCCGGGGTGCTGCTCCTGCTGGTGGCGGCGGTGATTCTCGGCAAATTCTGCGCCTGTTCCGCCGGCGCTTTTGTGAGCGGCAGCGACCGCGCCACGGCGGTGCGCGTCGGCTGCGGCATGGCGCAGGTGAACGAGTTTGCGCTGATCATCGCCGCGCTGGGCGCCAAACTGGCTGTTACCCGCGATTTTGTCTATGCGCTGGCGGTTGGCGTGTCGCTGTTGACGACCTTTATCAGCCCTTACCTGATCCAGCATGCCGGCGCGGTTGACCGCGCGTTTGAGCGGCTCTTGCCGCCGGGATTCCGGCGGGCCCTGGAACGCTACACGGTGCGGGCCGCCAAAAAGGACGAGCGCTGGGAAAGCGACAATGTCATCCGCAAGACCATCCGGCGCTGTCTGGCCGTTATTCTGATCAACCTTGCCTGGATTGTCGGTATTTTCCTGGCCGCGGCTTATGCCGGCCGGCGTCTGGCCGGATTTTTCACACCGGCGCCGGATTTCCTGGGCGGCACCGGCGCCGTTTTCTGGTTCGGGGCGGCCCTTTTTTCCGTTCCTTTCGTGGTGGCAAGCCTGCGCAAACTGCGCGCGCTGGCGATGATTCTGGCCGAGATGCGCTTCCCGCAGGATGCGGCCCGGCCGGGCAATTCCACGCCGCGGCTTATCACGGAATGGGTCATAACAGTTTCCGGTCTGCTGGGGCTGGCGCTGTTTATTCTTGTGCTCGGCTCGGCTATTCTGCCGCCGCAGAGAATGCTCGTGGTTATGGCCGTGGCGGTTGTCGCCATTCTGGCCGTTTCCTGGAAATTCAATATCCGCATTTACAGCAAGGCGCAAGTCGCGCTCCGGGAAGTTTTTGCCGACGGCCAGTCTTTGTTAAATCTGCTTTCTTTCCATAAGGCCCAGTCGGTTCTGAATGAAGCGCACATGGCGGATATTCTCATCACGCCGCAGAGTCCGGCGGCCAACAAAATCATCCGCGAGATCAATTTGCGCGCCGTTACCGGCGCGGCCATTATCGCCCTGGAGCGCGGCGGCGACATGCACGTCAACCCTTCCGCCGGTGAAATCCTGCGCCCCGGCGACCGTCTTTATCTGCTCGGAACTTCCGCCCAGCTTGAAAAGGGCCGCGCCATCCTCGGCTGGTGAAGGACGTTGTTTGCCGCGGGTTTCGCAAGGAATCCCCGAAAAATTAAAATATTGACAATATTTTTTAATCGGTTATTTTGAACGTGAACGCATACCTGTGTAAACCGCGTCTTTTGTTTCAACTGTTATGAATTGTGGTATTATTGTTGCCGGCGGAAAGAGCGAGCGGATGGGGGCGGATATTGACAAGGCCTTCCTCAGCCTGGGAACGAAACCGGTTGTCGTCTATTCGCTTCTGGCTTTTGAAAAATGCAGGGATATTGATGAAGTCGTGCTGGTGGTGCGGCGGGACCGGATTGACGCGGCCCGGCAGGCCGCGCGGATGTTCGGGTGCAACAAGGTGAAAAAAATCGTGGCCGGCGGCGCCCAGCGGCAGCAGTCGGTCAGCAAAGGTCTGCAGGCGGCCGCCGAAGATATTGATATCGCCGTGGTGCACGACGGCGCGCGTCCGTGCGTTACCTCCGATCTCATAACGCAGACAATTAATTCCGCGAAACAGCACGGTTCCGGCGTGGCCGCCGTCAAGATCACCGATACGGTCAAGAGCGTTGAAAAGGGGGTAATCATTTCCGAGACGGTTGACCGCACAAAACTATGGCTGGTTCAGACGCCGCAGGCGTTCAAAGCCGATTTGCTGCGCAAAGCGTTTGCCCACGTTGAAAAGAAAAAAATCAGGATAACCGACGAGTCCTCAGCCGTGGAGCTTGTGGCAAAAGGAGTGAGGCTGGTTGTTTCCAGTTCTTCAAATATTAAAATTACAACTCCCGACGACCTGACCCTTGCCGCCGCTTTAATGAGACTTTTTTAAATGAGCGCCCCGATCTACGCCGTTATCAGCGATATCCACAGCAACTGGCAGGCCCTGCAGGCGGTGCTCAAGGACGCTTCCGCGCGGGGCGCGACCCATTACGTGTGTCTCGGCGACGTGGTCGGTTATAACGCCAATCCCGTGGAATGCCTGGAAAAGGTCCGCGAACTGGGTTGCGTGATCGTCAGCGGCAACCACGACCATTACTGCTCCTTTGACGATGACCTGACGGGGTTTCACCCGATCGCCGCGGATGCCGTTGACTGGACGCGGAAACAGCTCTCATCTGAACATCAGGTTATCCTGGCCAATCTGCGGCTGGTGGAAAGGGTTGAAAATTTTACCATCGTGCACAGCACGCTGGACATGCCGGAAATGTGGGGGTATGTTTTTGAAAGCCTGGAGGCCGAAGCCAGTTTTAACTATCAGATGACCACGGTCTGTTTTTTCGGCCATACCCATGTTCCCCTGGCCTTTGTCAAAGGCGGGGACATCACGGGGGGGAGCTATTCCCGCCTGAAAATTAATCTGGAGAAAAAATATTTTATCAATGTCGGCAGCATCGGCCAGCCGCGCGACGGCGATCCGCGGGCCTCATACGGAATTTATAATCTGGAAACCCGGGAAATTGAACTAAGACGCGTTGAATATGATATCGCCGCCGCGCAGGCCGAAATCCGCAAGGCCGGCCTGCCGGAACGCCTGGCCGCCCGGCTGGCGATAGGAAGATAAAAGAAAGGAAAACATCATGGCCTATGTTATCTCGGATAAATGCACTGTCTGCGGAAAATGCAAGGACGTCTGCCCGGTGGAAGCTATTTCCAAGGGCGGCAAACATTATATGATTGATGCGGAAACCTGCGTAAGCTGCGGCCAGTGCGTTGATGCGTGTGAGGCCGGCGCCATCGCGGAAGAGTGAAGCCCGGCTGGCCGTTCCTGTCGTCTGCCGCAAATCCGGCGGCCCCGCGGCGAAACAACCGGCAAGCGCGAAGCGCAAATTGAAAATCACCAAATGTCCACCTCCGACCCCAATCCCGCGCCTCCGTCTTCCCCGCATGACGAGACCCAGCGGCAGATCAATCTGAAAGCCCTGCAGGCGGCCGGTTATCGGCCTTTCGGCGGCGCTTTCGCGGCCAGCGGCACGCTCGGGGAAATCCGCGGCCGTTTCCAGGAGGGATTGGCCGTGCGCGCGGCCGGGCGACTGATGGCCGTCCGCCATATGGGAAAAAGCCTGTTTGCGGATTTGCGCGCGGACGGCGAACGCTTCCAGATTTTTGCCGGCAAATCGCAGACTCGGGATTATGATCTCTTTAAAATGCTGGACACCGGCGACCATGTCGGCATTGAGGGGGAATTGTTCACCACCCGCGCCGGCGAACAGACCGTCCGCGTGCATGCCTGGAGTCTGCTTGCCAAATCGCTGAAGCCGATGCCGGAAAAATGGCACGGCCTGAAGGATGTTGAAACCAGGTACCGCCAGCGTTACCTGGACCTGATCGCCAACGCCCGGTCGCGCAAGTTGTTTGATCTCCGTTTCCGGATCATCCGGGAAATACGCAGTTTTTTCTGGGAACGCGGATTTACCGAGGTGGAAACGCCGATGATGCAGCCCCAGCCCGGCGGCGCCCTCGCCCGGCCGTTTAAAACTCATTATGCGGCGCTGGCCGCCGATATGTACCTGCGGATCGCCCCGGAGTTGTACCTGAAACGACTGCTCGTGGGCGGGTATGAGAAGATTTTTGAGCTGAACCGTAATTTTCGCAACGAGGGGCTTTCCAGAAATCACAATCCCGAATTCACCATGCTGGAGGCTTATCAGGCCTATTCTGACCGGAAGGGCATGCAAGCGCTCGTTCAGGACCTCATTTGTTCCGTGGCCGCCAAAGTCGTCGGCACCCTGCGGGTCGGTTCCGAAGAGCAACCCGTCAACCTGGAGCCCTTGCCCTCCGGGAAATGGCCGGAAAAGAAATACCGTGAGTTAATCGCCGAAAAAATGGGGGCGGATTGGTATGCCTTGTCCGCGGCCGAGGCCGCGCCGCGCGCGGAAAAGGAGGGGTTGGCCATAGCCCCGGCCTGGAGCCACGCGCAGATCACCCATGAAGTGTATGAAAAAATAATTGAGCGCACTCTGGTTAATCCCGTTTTTGTCACAAACTTGCCGCGCGCGCTGGTGCCTCTGGCCAAAGTTTGTGAAGACAACCCCGACGAAGTGGATGTTTTTGAGCTGGTGATCGGCGGCAGGGAGATAGCCCCGGGTTACTCGGAGTTGAACGATCCCCGCGAACAGCGCGAAAGATTCAGCGATCAGGCCGGCGAAGATGCGCCCAAAACCGATGATGATTTTCTGCTGTCTCTGGAGCACGGCATGCCGCCGGCCGGCGGCCTGGGGCTGGGCGTGGACCGGCTGGTTATGGTTTTGACCGGGGCCGAGACCATCCGGGACGTCATCCTTTTCCCGCAACTGCGGCAGAAAAGCGAACCGTCCGATACTGCTTCTGATAACGGATTGCATTGATCTCACCGCCCGCTTCTCATGGAAGCACGCAGAGATAAAAAAAACAGTTTTGTCTCGGGAATATTCTGAAAAAATAAAAATAATCTTTATTACCTCCGCGAACTCTGCGTCTCTGCGGCAAAAACCGATATGTCGCTCCCATTCTCATTATTCCTCGCCTGCAAATACCTGAAGCCGAAGCGGACCTTCCTCTCTATCATTTCCGTCATTTCCGCCGTCGGCGTCATGCTGGGGGTGGCGGTGCTTATTATCGTGCTTTCGGTCATGAGCGGTTTTGACGACATGTGGCGCGAGAAAATTCTCGGCTTTGACGCTCATATCCTCGTTACTTTGCCCGGGACAATTGACGAGCCTGAAAAAATGGCCGAACAAATCAACCGGTTTCCCGGCGTTACGGCCGTGGCGCCCTGCGTGCAGGGACTGGTTTTTATTCAGCATGACGACCTGGTCTACACGCCCTTGATGCGGGGGATTGACGTTGAAGCCGAAAGGCGCATGAGCAAGCTGCCGGGACACATGGTCAGCGGCGCGTTTGAATTGGGCGAAAACGAGGTGATTGTCGGGCGCGAGCTGGCGCGCCGCCTGCGCCTCAAGGTCGGCCAGAAATTACTTGTTTTTTCGCCGCAGACATTTGTTGCCAAGCGTGATGAAATAACCTTGCCCCTGGAAATGACCGTCAGCGGCGTTTTTGAAATCGGTATGTCGGACTATGATATGAATTTTATCCTCGTCCCGCTCGATGCCGCCCGCGAACTTTACGGCATGGAAAACGGAGCGCATGCCTTGCGGGTCATGACTTCCGATCCCTATCAGGCGGGTAAAGTCGCCCGGCAGCTTTCCGCTTCTCT
Organism: Kiritimatiellia bacterium; assembly: GCA_028715905.1. Taxonomy (NCBI): domain Bacteria; kingdom Pseudomonadati; phylum Kiritimatiellota; class Kiritimatiellia; species Kiritimatiellia bacterium. The sequence continues at coordinate 108,399 of JAQUQV010000001.1, read as the reverse complement.
TCAGAACGAATATTATGATGTCAATGTCCAGACCTGGATGGAGCTTAATCGCCAGCTTTTTGACGCCCTGCGGGTGGAAAAAAACATGATGTTCTTCCTGCTCATTTTTATTGTGCTCGTGGCGGCCTTCGGTATTACGAACAGCCTTATCATTGTCGTTGTCCAGAAAACAAAGGAAATCGGCCTGCTTAAGGCGGTCGGGTTTTCTTCCGGAAGTGTCATGCGCGTTTTCCTATGGCAGGGCTGGATCCAGGGGGTGATCGGCACGGCTTTCGGAATTGTTCTTGGATTGATCATGCTTCATTATCGCAATGCCATCATGCGCGCGTTGTCTTTTTCTTTGCACATGGACTTGTTCCCAAAGGAGATTTATCAGTTGAGCGAAATCCCGGCCCATACATCGTTTGCGGACGTGGCCTGGGTCGCCCTGCTTTCAGTAATAATCTGTACCCTCGCCGGCTTGCTGCCGGCCTGGCGGGCCGCCCGGCTTGATCCGGCGCGCGCCTTGAGGTATGAGTGATGAATGTAGAAGAGGTTCAGAGTTCACGGTTCAAAGTTAAAGATTTTTAACCCGGAATTGTGAACTGTTAATTTTGAACCGGACAGTATTTATGATTGACGCGCAAACAACAACGCCCATTTTGGAAGTGAAAAATCTTAACCGGTCCTATCAGATGGGCGCAACGGCGCTCACCGTGCTTGGAAATGTATCGCTTCAAGTGTTTGCGGGTGAAACAGTGGCGATTATCGGGGCAAGCGGCGCGGGGAAAAGCACGTTGTTGCATATTATCGGCGGCCTGGACCAGCCGACGGGCGGGGCGGTCCGCCTGCATGGCCGGGATATCTATGCCATGTCCGGCCGCCAGAGGACAGTTCTTCGCGCGCGCAGTATCGGGTTTGTGTTTCAGTTTTACCATTTGCTGCCGGAACTGGATGTGCTTGAAAATGTCATGTTGCCGGCGATGAATTCCAGCCTCGGATTGTTCGGCTTCGCCGGCCGGCCGGCTTCCCTGGACAAACCCGGGAGCATGGCCTTGAAACTCCTGCGGTCGGTCGGGCTGGCGGAACGGTCCGGTCATTTGCCGGCGGAGCTTTCCGGCGGCGAACAGCAGCGGGTGGCGGTGGCGCGCGCCCTGGTCAATGAGCCCGAACTGGTCCTGGCCGATGAGCCCACCGGCAACTTGGATTCAGTGACGGGCGCGCAGGTCCTGAATGTCCTTTTCGGTCTGGTCGGGGATAAAAGGCGGACGCTCCTTCTGGTAACCCATAATGCGGAAGTCGCCGCCCGCTGCAGCCGCGTCCTCAAACTGAAGGACGGCCGCCTGGACGCCGCCTGAACCGAAGCTTTTTCCCGTCAAATTTTTTTCAACACCGCCGGTTTTACCGTCCGGATTGGAAGGAGCGCATGACGTTTTTCCTGAACTCCGCGTCGGTAAAGAAGCGATAGCCGGTGTTGGCCAGGGCTTCGGCGGCGGCCAGCATCTGCCGCAGGGCGTACGCGCCGCCCGCGGCCTCGCGGAATGCGATGGAATGCGCGGCGATTTCACGCCGCGCGATTCCGAAATAGACGTGCGCGCCCGGCACGCGCTGGGAAACATTGCCGAAATCAGATGAAGCGCGTCCGGAGCGTTCCGGAATTACCGGATTCAGGCCGAGCTTGCCGGCAAAATCAATGTAGGCTTCGTTGAAAAAAGGATTCGGCCGGCGCGCCTGGTAGCGCACGTCTGAAAGTTTTAACTCGGCCCGGGTATCCGTCATCAGCTCCGCGCCTTTCACTATGCGTTTGAAACGGGCAACCATTTTGTCCAGGACAGCGTCGTGGCCGGCCCGGAGGTAAAAGAAACAGGAGGCTTTGTCCGGAATGATGTTCGGTGCCGCGCCGCCTTCCTGGATAATGCCGTGAATCCGGCAGTTCTCGGGCAGTTGCTGGCGCCAGGCGTTTCGTATTCCGCCATGAAACAAAGCGCCGGCTTGTCTTTTCCGGCCGCCGCCTTGTAAGCGGTTGCAATTCCGGCGAAAGGCGTTTCCACTTTGAAGCGCCATTTGCGCAGAAGCCCGGCCTGCTGGCGGCAGGCCCGGTTTTCCTTGAATCCAAGTTCGGGAAAGGAATGGATGTTGGTCGCAAGCCGGCGCAAATCCGGCGCGATATTGTTGAGTGCGCGGTGAATCGCGGGATGGAGTCTGGCGTCCACTGTTTCTTCCTTCATTTTTTTCTCTTTTTATATTGTGTTTTTTTTAGCGCCGGCCGGCGCGGGAAAGATGCCGAAGAGGTTACATGAATAAGGCCCGAAAGACAAGTTGCATGATCCGATGAAATACTTGCATTTCCCGGCGGAACGTTTATGATTGCCCGCAAAGACCTAAAAACTGTCCGGCCGGCGGTTGCCTTGCCGGCTTTGCGGCGCAATTTTGAAATATCGGGCGGCAATGCGTTTAATGGAGGAAAAATGAGAGTTTATTTCAGCGGCCGGCTGGTGCCGGAAAAAGACGCGCGCGTGTCGGTGTTTGACCACGGTTTGCTGTACGGCGACGGCGTCTTTGAGGGCATCCGGACCTACAACGGACTGATATTCATGCTCGCGGAGCACATTGACCGCCTTTACCGGTCGGCCCAGGCCATTGCCCTGAAGATTCCCATGTCTAAAAAAGAGATGATGAAGGCCGTGGCCCTGACCTGCCGGGCCAACCATACGATGAACGGCTATGTCCGCCTGGTGGTGACCCGCGGAAGGGGCACCCTGGGGCTGAATCCGTATTCCTGCAAAAAACCGGAAGTCATCATTATCGCCGGCAATATCCAGCTTTATTCGCCGGCCGTTTATCGGAACGGGTTGAAAATTATCACGGCCGGAACCATCCGCAATCATCCCGATTCCCTGAATCCGGCCATCAAAAGCCTGAATTATCTGAATAACATCATGGCGAAAATTGAGGCGGTTAATTCCGGCGTTGAGGAAGTCATCATGCTCAATGCCCAGGGTTATGTGGCCGAGGCCTCCGGCGATAACGTCTTTGTCTTCAAGGGAAATTCCCTTCTCACCCCGCCGGTCAGCGCCGGGGCGCTGGAGGGCATTACCCGCGACGTCGTCGTGATGCTCGCCGCCCGGGACGGTTATGAAACGCGCGAAACAACGCTTACCCGTTACGATCTTTATAACGCCGACGAAATGTTCCTGACCGGAACGGCGGCCGAGATCATCAGCGTGGTGGAGATGGACCGGCGCCGGATCGGTTCTGGCCGGCCGGGCCGAAAAACGCTCAAACTGACCGAACAGTTCCGGAAATTCGCATCTGAAAACGGAACGCCCGTTATGTAGTGTTTTGCGAACAGAGGATGGGGGGGGCGCGAAAACAGGCGCCTCTTAAAAACGCGGTCCGCGCCGAGCTCATTCAAAGCGAGGAGTGAATTCAATGCTTTGCCAGATTTGCGGTAAAAAACAGGCGACAGTTCATCTGACGCAAATGCTGAACGATGAAGTGCGCAAAATGCATCTTTGCGAACAGTGCGCTGGCGCAAACGGCATTAACATCAATGCTCCGGACTCGGTCGCTGATTTTCTGCTTGGACTGGGGCCGCCCAAGAAGTCAAGTTCGGCCGCCGCCGGCCGCCTGTGCTCGCGGTGCCGGACGCATTTCCGGGACTTTAAGAAACTATCCCGCCTCGGATGCCAGAACTGTTATGCGGAATTTGCCGAGGAATTGAATCCGCTTTTGCAGGGCATGCAGAAAGGTGCGCGGCATGTCGGTAAAAAACCTGCTTATTGTCCCGGCGCCGTCAATGTCTTTCCGCCGCTGGCCTCTTTGAAAAAAACGCTGGATGAAGCAATAGCTTCCGAAAATTATGAGGAAGCGGCGCGCATTCGCGATCAGATTCGCGGGGCGGAACAGAACCGGAATTCACCGCAAAACGGCCGCGGCGAGACGCGGGTCCCTTCCTGATTTTTCATGAAAACGGTTGATGAACTCGTAAAACAGCCGGGCGCGTGGCTCAAAGTCGGCGGAAATGCGGGCATTGTCGTCAGCAGCCGCGTTCGCCTGGCGCGCAATATCAGCGGCCGCCTCTTTCCGGGGCGGGCCGGTGAAGAGGAGTCCCTGCGCCTGTTGCGCGACCTGGAGCCTGTTCTGCGCGGGCTTTCCGTATGGACCAGTCCGGTTATCCTGGAGATAAGCGCCTTGAACCGCATGGAGCGTGAAATTCTTATTGAAAGGCATTTGATGAGCCGCGACCTGGCCGCGAAGGGCAAGGGCAGCGCCCTGGCCTTGAAGCAGGACGAATCCATAGCGATCATGGTCAACGAGGAGGACCATATCCGCATGCAGGCCATGTCGCCCGGTCTTAATCTCCGGGAACTCTGGCGGCAGATTGACGCCGTGGATTCGGAAATGGAATCCGGTTTTAATCCGCCTGAGTCCCCCGGCGAGGACCGCCGCGCTCCGGCGGGCTATGCCTTTTCTCCGCAGTTGGGCTACCTGACCGCCTGCCCGACGAACGTCGGCACCGGGATGAGGGCCAGCGTCATGCTCCATCTGCCCGGCCTGGTGCTGATGAATGAAATCAATTCCATCCTTAAGGCGGTCAATAAAATCGGCCTGGCGGTGCGCGGATTGTGGGGGGAAGGCAGCGCCGCCGCCGGCAACATGTTCCAGATTTCAAACCAGATGACGCTCGGCGAAACCGAACAGACCATTATCGGAAGGCTTGAAAAAATCGTGCTGGAAATCGCCGGCCACGAAAAAAACAGCCGCGAACGGCTTATGGAGCAGAAAAAAAACCAGCTCCGCGATCATATCGGCCGCGCCATCGGAATTTTAACCAATGCCCATCTGCTTAATTCAAAGGAAACCCTGGATATGCTTTCGGCGCTGCGGCTCGGTTTGGAGACCGGCCTGGTCGGCGGCTGGTCCCGCGCCATGATTGACGAGCTTTTTGTGTTGACTCAGCCGGGGCACTTGCAGAAACTGGAGGGCAAATTCATCGGAGCGGAAAAACGCGATCTGGCGCGGGCCAGGCTGGTGCGCTCAAGATTGCTTGCGCGCCGTTGATTTGTTATATTTAACGAAACGATCCAAAAGCATTATTAATAAAATGAGTAATTTTACCCCCAGAGTGCAGCAAGTCCTGCAGTTGGCCCGCAAGGAGGCCGAACATTTTAACCATCAGTATGTCGGCACCGAGCATCTTCTTCTGGGCCTGCTTGCGCTCGGCGAGGGCGAGGCCGTTAATGTTCTCCAGCAAATGGGAGTGGACCTTGAAACGCTCCGTCTGGAGGTGGAAAAGGCCGTCGGCCAGGGACAGGATACCCAGACCATGGGCGCCCTGCCAATGACGCCGCGCGCCAAAAAAGTGCTGGCCCTGGCCGCGGCCGAGGCCAGGGAGCTGAATCACCAGTATGTCGGCACCGAGCATATACTCCTCGGGCTTTTGCGCGAGGACGAGGGCGTGGCCGCCAGCGTCCTTAAAAATCTCAATATTGATTTGGAGCGGACCCGGCTGGAAGTGATTAAACTGCTGGATCCTGATTACGATGGCGAGGGCAATGAAATGCCAGCGGCCGCGCCCGCGGCCCATGGCCAGAAACCATCGGCGGCAAAGACCCCGGCCTTGAACGCCTTTGGGCGCAACCTGACCGAGCTGGCGCGCAAGGGCCAGCTTGATCCGGTTATCGGCCGCACCGATGAAATCAAGCGCGTGCTTCAGATCCTTTGCCGGCGGACAAAGAACAACCCCGTTCTGCTTGGCGAGGCAGGGGTCGGCAAAACCGCCATTGTAGAGGGGCTGGCCCAGATGATTGCCGATCACGACGCGCCGGAACTGTTGGCCGGCAAGGAAGTAATTGCCCTGGATATGACGCTCCTCGTGGCCGGCACCAAATATCGCGGCCAGTTTGAAGAACGGATCAAGGCGGTCATGGACGAAATCAAGCGGACGAAAAACGTGATTCTCTTCATGGACGAACTGCACATGATCGTCGGCGCCGGTTCCGCGGAGGGCGCCATGGATGCCTCCAATATCTTCAAGCCGGCCCTGGCCCGCGGCGAATTGCAGTGCATCGGCGCCACCACCATGAACGAATACCGCAAATACATTGAAAAAGATTCGGCCCTGGAGCGCCGTTTCCAGACCATCCTGGTTGATGAGCCTACGGTTGAGGAGACAATTTCGGTTTTGAAGGGACTGAAATCCCGTTATGAAGCCCACCACAAGGTGCATTTTTCCGACGAGGCCTTGTCCGCCGCCGCGCGCCTCTCGCATCGTTACATCACCGGCCGTTACCTCCCGGATAAAGCGATTGACGTCCTGGATGAGGCCGGCGCCCATGCGCGGCTCAACCTGATGACCCGCCCGTCCGCCATAAGGACAATGGATAAGAAAGCGGCTGAATTGCGCCGCCACAAGGAGGAAGCCATCCGTTCCCAGCGTTTTGAGGAAGCGGCGGAGTGGCGCGACAAGGAACGTATTCTGCGCGAAGAGATGGAAAAAAAGGCTGATAAATGGCGCAAACGGCAGGAAAAGAAACTGAAGCCGGTTCAGGAAGAGGATATCGTGTCCGTCGTGTCAAAATGGACCGGCGTGCCGCTGGCCAAGCTTGATGAGAACGGAACCGCCCGGCTTTTGCGCATGGAAGAGGAAATGTCAAAGGTTGTTCTTGGACAGGCCGAGGCCGTGGCCGTCATCGCGAAGGCGCTCCGGCGTTCGCGGGCGGACCTCAAGGACCCGCGCCGCCCGATCGGATCGTTTGTCTTTCTGGGGCCGACCGGCGTCGGAAAAACGTTGACAGCCAAGGCGCTGGCTGAATACATGTTCGCCGACCAGGATGCCCTCATCCAGATGGATATGTCCGAATACATGGATAAGTTCATGGTTTCGCGCCTGATCGGTTCTCCGCCCGGATATGTCGGCTACGAAGAGGGCGGCCAGTTGACTGAGAAAGTGCGCCGCCGGCCATACTCGGTTGTGCTTTTTGACGAGATTGAAAAGGCGCATCCCGAGGTCATCAATATTTTACTCCAGATTCTTGAGGAAGGAATGCTGACCGACAGTCTGGGGCGGAAGGTCAATTTCCGCAATACCATCGTGATCATGACTTCCAATGTCGGAACCTCGGCCGCGAAAGACGCGGGCGGGTTGGGTTTTTCGCCGGGCGGACAAGAGGCCGATTTTGAGCGGATGAAAGCCGGAATGCTTGACGAAGCCAGACGCGCTTTTCGTCCGGAACTGTTCAACCGGCTGGACGAAGTCATCGTTTTCCGGCAGTTGGCGCGCGCGGACGCGGCCGGAATTCTGGAACTTGAGCTGGCCAAGGTCCGCGCGCGCATTTCCGCGCGCGGGGTTGCGGCGGAGATTGGGGCGGAGGCGAAGAAATTTTTGATTGACAAGGGATTCAGTGAAAAGGACGGCGCGCGCCGCCTGCGCCGGGCCGTTGAAAAATATCTCCAGGACCCCCTGGCCGAAGAAATTCTGGCCGGCCGTATCAACACCCCGGCGGATGTTAAAGTCAAGGTGGACGGGGGCAAGCTGAAATTTGAGCCGGCCGCCGGACCGGTTGAAGCGCGGAATGTGAAGCTGGAAACGGCGCCGGGACGGCGCAGAGCGGGCAGCGTTAAAAGCATGGACTGAAAACCGGATGTTTGCATGATAATTGTCATATGACTTAATGAAACGCGTCAACACTTCATGCCGATCATCCGCCTCATAACTTCCTTCTGTTCCCGCCTCAGCCTGAAACATAAAATGGTCCTGGGCGCCGGAATCGGCTGGATCATGGGCTCCCTTTTCCGTTACCGCCGCGCGGAAGTTTTGCGGACGATTCGCCGCTGCCTGCCGGAAAAAAGCGAAGACGAGGTCAGGAAGATTGCAAGCGGCATGTATCGGCACCTGGGGCGTTTTGTGATTGAATCGGCCGGGGCCGAAAGTATTGACGCGCGTTTCTTGCGCGAAAACGTTGAGGTTGTCGGCCGCGAAATCATGGCGGCACTGCTTGCCCGGGGGAAGGGCGTCATCGCGCTCACGGCCCATATTGGCAATTTTGACCTGCTCGGAATAATCTCCTGTCTTTCGGGCATTCCCCTGACCTCCATTTCTAAAAAGCTCCATCCGAAATCGCTGGATGATTACTGGATAGGGACGCGCACGAAATTCGGCTTTAAGATTATCCCCACCAAACATTCGTTCCGCAGCGCCGTTACCAGCTTGAAAAACAACGGGGTGCTGGGTTTCCTTCTTGACCAGAACATGAAGCGCAACCGCGGGATTTTTGTGGATTTTTTCGGACAACCCGCCTGCACCTCGCCGGGGCTGGCGCAATTGAGCGTTTATTGCGGCAGTCCCGTGGCGCCCGTTTTCATCACGCGCACCGCGCGCGGCGGCCATCGCGTGGAAATTATGCCGGCCTTGGAGCCGCCCTCCGATAATAGTCCGGAATCCATCCGGGAAGCAACCCGCCGGTATAACCGCGTCATAGAGGATTATATCCGCCGTTATCCCGACCAATGGATATGGCTGCACCGCCGCTGGCGCACGCGGCCGCTGGAAGAAAAGCAGAATGCCGCCGGCGCGCCGCCTTGATGCGGCGCGGCGCAGGTTGCGGAAGTTATCCTCGGCGCCCAAAGCAACAACGGCCTGTCAGTTTAAGGCGTTGGCAGTTCGTTCGTTGCCCGGCCGGCCGGAGCGCATGTTTCGGCGCGTTCCTTGCTCAAGTGCCGCCAGCGGAGGAAAAGACCGAACAGAAAGATCGCCATGACCAAAATTATGACCAGGCGTTCATGGGGCGTGAGCGTGAAACAGGACCGTGGGCCGGCAATAATTTCCCTGAAGCGCGTCATAAAATGTTCAGCATTTTACCACCAGGTTGATTAGCCTGTCCGGGACAAAAACGACCTTGATGATTTGACCTTCGGCCACGGCCTTGGCCGCCGCCGGCTGTTTGAGGGCGGCGGCTTGAGCCGTTTCCTTGTCCAAACCGGGGGCGACAAGCATCGTTCCGCGGAACTTGCCGTTGACCTGGATGGCAATTTCAACTTCCTGTTTTTCCAGGGCGTTCTGGTCGGCGGCGGGCCAGCCGGCCGACATGATTCCGGCCTCGTGTCCCATGGCGATCCAGCATTCCTCGGCGATATGCGGGGCGAGCGGCGAAATGAGCAGGATAATGGTTTCCAGCGCGCGGCGTCCGACCGCCTTCAGCTGGGGGGAGGAATCGGGCGCGATCATGAATTCTTCCAGCATGTTCATCAACTCCATGATCTGCGCGATGGCGGTATTGAAATGAAACGCGCCCTCCAAATCCCGGGTAACCTTTACGATTGTTTCATGGGTCTTGCGGTAAAGTTTCTTTTCCCCGGCGGTCATGGCGGCCCGGTCCGGTCTGATGGAAAAATCCCTGAGCAGTTCGTGGTTGTCGTAAACCTGCCGCCAGAGTCGTTTCAGGAAACGGGAGGCGCCTTCAATGCCGGAATCGCTCCATTCGGCGTCCTTTTCAGGCGGGCCGATGAAAAGCGTGTAAAGCCGGACGGTGTCGGCCCCGTAATCGCGGATTAAATCGTCGGGACTGACGACGTTGCCCTTTGATTTTGACATTTTGTGGAGCTGGCCGTCCTTTTCACTGCGTTTGCAGATCATGCCCTGGGTGAAGAGGTTGGCAAAAGGCTCGTCAAAAGCGATCAAGCCGATGTCGCGCAAGACCTTGGTGAAAAACCGCGCGTATAAAAGGTGGAGGATGGCGTGCTCAATTCCGCCGATATACTGGTCAACCGGCAGCCAGCGGTTGCAGGCTTCCGGGTCAATGGCGCGTTTGTCATCCTGCGGGGAAAGGTATCTTAAAAAATACCAGCTGGAGTCAACAAAAGTGTCCATCGTGTCGCTTTCCCGCCGGGCGCCGGAGCCGCATTTCGGGCAGACGGCGCTCATGAATTCCGTCTGACGCGCCAGCGGCGATTCGCCGGTCGGCCGGAACTCAATATTATCAGGCAAAAGCACCGGCAATTGTTGTTCCGGCACCGGCACAATGCCGCATTTCGGGCAGTAGACAATCGGGATGGGCGCGCCCCAGTAGCGCTGGCGGCTGATCAGCCAGTCGCGCAGGCGGAAATGGACGGCGGCCCGGCCGAATCCTTTTTCGCGGGCGTAAGCGGTCATTTTGATCCGCGCTTTCGGGGAAGACAGGCCTGAAAATTCTCCGGAATTAAAGGTAACGCCGTCATCGCAAAAAGCTTCCTGCAAAGTTTTCAAATCCGGACTGCCTTCCGCATTCCGGATGGAAAGTTTCACGGGTAAATTGTATTTGCGAGCGAAAACCCAGTCGCGGCTGTCGTGGGCGGGCACGGCCATGACCGCGCCGGTGCCGTAGCTTGTAAGAACGTAATCGCCCACCCAGAGCGGGATTTTTTCGCCGGTGAAGGGGTTGACAACGAAACGCCCGGTAAAGACGCCGTTTTTTTCAAGGGCGTTGCCGGCGCGCTCCATGGATGTCAGCCGCGCCGCGCGGGCGGCGAACTGTTTCGCATTTTCCTCTTCCGGCAGGCCTTTGACCAGTTCGGCCAGCCCGGGATATTCCGGCGCCAGCACCATGTAAGTGCAGCCGTAAATTGTGTCAATGCGGGTGGTGAAGCAGGAAATACAGCGAACTGGGTCGGGGCGGTTGTCGCCGCGCGGGACGAGCGTGAAATCAATCCGCGCGCCTTCGCTGCGTCCGATCCAGTTGGCCTGCATGGTTTTCACCCGTTCCGGCCAGCCCGGGAGCTTGTTCAAATCGTCCAGCAGGCGCTGGGCGTAGTCCGTGATTTTGAAAAACCACTGTTCCAGCAGTTTTTCCTGCACCGGCGATTCGCAGCGCCAGCATTTGCCGTCAATGACCTGTTCATTGGCCAGCACTGCGGCGCAGGAGGGACACCAGTTGACCGGCGCCTTTGCCTTGTAAGCCAGGCCGCGCTCGTAAAATTTGAGGAAGAACCATTGGGACCACTTGTAATAATCGGGCGAACAGGCGGTTACTTCGCGGTCCCAGTCGTAGACCACGCCCCATGAATCAAACTGGCGTTTCATGGTGGCGATGTTGTTGAAAGTGCAAACGCGGGGATGCGTGCCGGTTTTTATGGCGGCGTTTTCGGCGGGCAGGCCGAAGGCGTCCCAGCCCATGGGGGCGAGCACGTTGCGGCCCAGCATTTTCTTGTAGCGCGCAACCGCGTCGCCGATGATGTAATTGCGGCCGTGGCCGACGTGCAGGGCGGCCGAGGGGTAGGGGAACATCATCAGGCAATAGTATTTTTGATCGGTCCGGTTCTGGTCGGCCTTGAAAAACCCCATTTCCTTCCAGAACTTCTGCCACTTCGGCTCAATTTCCGCGAATGGATATTTTTCCTTCATGATTTTCTTGTATTTTTTTCAGCTGACCGTAGAATTGGCCAAATCATAATACACGCGGCGGCAATGTCAATAGATTTGCCCGCGCCGGCCAAGAAGATAGAAAATAAAACTGAACAACCCGGAATCTGTCTGCTATTGCTTGCCGGCATGAAAACAAACAGTTGCGGTTGGAAGCGGTATGCGGACGCCGACGTGTTGCGGCGTGTAACGGTTCGGTTAATCCGGGGCGAAGAAAAACAGAGAACTTTCAGACCGGCGGAAGAAGATACATTCCAAACCGGCGTTCACAATTTCTTTCCACAAATGATTTAATAGTTACCGCAAAATTTGCCCGGAAGGCATTGATGTCCTCGATTTTATCGGGGCCAAACGGCTTGCAGCCGCGTTGCGGTCTGCGCCGCTCAGGCGGGGTTGTCAAGAGCGTGGACCGTACGACTCACCCGCAGCGGGCTCGCCATCCGGTCACGCTCGACGTTGGCGAGAAAGAAAAGAAAACAGTTGACGGCATACCATATCTGGAATATGTTTTTCCATATGAAAACAACACTCAATATCAGCGACGTAACGATGCGTGAGGTTAAGCGTGAAGCCGCACGCCGCCAACAGACCATGTCCGAGATGGTCGAGGCGGCATTGCGAACGATTGTCGAACCGGAACAACGAAAGGCCAAATTGCCGCCGTTGCCGGAATTCCGCAGCGGCGGACTGAGGGTCAATGTTGCCAACCGCGATGCCCTGCACAACGTGATGGGAGGTTAACCATGTTCGTTGTGGACACCAACATCCTGATCTACGGCGCGGACATGGACTCACCAGACCACGCGCGATGCCGCGAATCACTCGAACGGTGGCGTTCGCAGACAACGCCTTGGTATGTGACGTGGGGTATCGTGTATGAGTTTCTCCGCGTGGTGACCCATTCGCGCGTTCTTAATCGTCCTTTTTCGGCATCCCATGCATGGCTTTTTCTTGATGCCCTGTTTGCCTCCCCGAGCCTGCGGATATTGGTGGAGACCGACCGGCATCGTCATGTGGCGGCTGAAGTCTTTGCCGATGTCGCCGACATTTCCGGCAATCTGGTCTTTGATGCCCACACGGCGATTCTAATGAGGGAAAACGGAATCAAAACGATCTATACGAAAGACTCGGACTTCAATCGGTTTCCGTTTCTTGACACGGTAGATCCGATTACGGACCGCCGCCGAACAACGGCATCCAGGATATTGCCGCGAAGTCGCGGAAAATCCTGAGGCCGGCGCGTTCGGTGATCGGAGGAGAGATGAGGGTCTGAAGACTAAACACAGGATTTGCTCGTGGGTACTGCTGGTGCTGGTGTTCGCAGAGTTTATCTTCATTGCCTGCAACTGGCTCGCTTACTGCCCACCTATCGCTGCTGTAAAATTCGTATTCAGCGGCGCATGGTTTAAGGAGGGATTCCATATCGGCTCTGCGGGGCTTACCTTGGATCAGCCGTCTATAGGGAAGTTTTTCCTCTGGCCCTCCGTCATGTCCTGCCTTGCCTGCACGATCGTACTCCTGTTGCGCGTTGTCGTGGATGCCCATCGCCAGGCGGCGCGGCGCTGGGTGAACATGGGCACGACGGTCCTCCTTGCGCTTGTGCTGATTGAACTCCTCGCTCCTACCTTTATTCTTATGCAATATGTGATCTCCATGGGTATGACAATCCGTCGTGTCTTGGGCCTCTGTTTGTGCTGTGGATTTTGGGTTCTGCTCCCGTCCGTCGTATTCTGGACCTGGAGGGCAGCTTCAACTCGGACGCCCTGGGGTAGCCTTCCTTTCTGGGCGTCGGTGTGCTCCCTTGTTGCCCCCACCTACTACTTGCGCTTCATATTGCATCCGTCCGCATGGCGCCACTGGGATACTATAACGACCGTCTTCGTCCTTGCATGGGTGGTACTCGTCGTTCAAGGGCTTTCCGGCATGTGGATGATGGCCCGGCAGAGAGTGGAATCGGTTGATAATAGCACCTGAAATGTCAAAAGCCGTGATGAAAAGCAAGAAAATAATGCTGGGTAAGGATGATGGGGGTATGAAATATATTCGCACCACATGGGGAAGGAAGCATTAATAACATTGGGTTGCGGGCATAGCCCGCTTTGGCCCAAGTTTCGCGCTTTTATGTATAACTCGTTGATAATCAATGAGAGATGAATAAAACCGGCCAAATCAAGGGAAAAATTCTCGCCCCGGCAAAAATGGTTGATTATGCTTCCGGCGCCATTGTCAGCCGGACGCTCGTTGACCGCAAAAGCGGCACGCTGACCCTTTTTGCGTTTGCGCGCGGGCAGGGCTTGAGCGAGCATGTCGCGCCTTATGACGCCGTGGCGCAAATCCTGGAGGGCGAAGCCCTGATCACCATCGGCGGCCGGCCGCTCAAGGTCGGACGGGGCGGGATAGTCATCATGCCCGCCAATGTGCCCCACGCGCTCAAGGCGGAGCGCCGCTTCAAGATGCTCCTGACAATGATCCGGGGGAAATAAGCGCATTTTACCCGGTTATACGCCTGCGGAGGAAAAAATTGCGGCAGTGCCGCCATCCAAAACTTTCCCGGCTGGCGATCCGCCGGTCTTATTTAAACTTCTACGCAAAAGTGTATCATGTTTAAATGGAACGGCGCTAATAGGGCAGGTTTTCAAGCGGGATATCCATGACCGGGCAGATGGTCCAGCCGGCATCGTCAAAATGCCACCATTCGGTTTCCAGCGGGATAAACCCGCATTCCGTCATCAGGGCGCGCAGCAGGGCGCGGTTGGAAACGGCCGCCGGCGGCAGGTTGGTAAAAGCGTAAGCGGCGCGCTCGGTGAAGTCATCATAACCGGAAGGCATTTCCAGCTCCCGGCCCGAATCAAGCTCAACGAGCGTTACATCCACCGCCGAGCCGCGGTTATGGCGCGATCCCTTCTTCGGGTCCGCCACGTACCTTTCGTCCGGCACGATTTCCCAGAATATTTTCTGAACGCTCAACGGCCGGTAGGCATCGTAGACTTTCAGGCCGAGCTTCCGGTTTTCCAGTTTTTTCTGGACGTTATCCAGTTTCAGGGCGGTTGTTTTGCGCAGATATGCCTTGGCGGAGGGATAAACCTGCCGGCCGGTAAAATTATTGGTGGTGGCGTAACGGATATCCAGCCGGATACGGGGGTTGACTGATGTTACCGCTACGAGGTCATGCGGAGCGTGTTCCGCGGCAAGCGCAATGACCGACAAAGCCGCAGTGAAAACAAGGATCAGCGTTTGTTTTTTCATTTTCCGCAAGCTTGACTATTTTACCGGGAAATGTCAAGAATAGGAACGGTTTTATGAAATTAACCGGTAAACCTCATGCAATAAGCCGCCGGGATTTTCTGGCTCTTTCCGCCGCCGGGACCGTTGTTTTTCTGTCCGGCTGCGCCACCAACCCGGTCAGCGGGCGCAAGCAGCTCATGTTCCTGAGCGAGTCGGGCGAAGTCCGGCTTGACCAGGAAAATTCGCCCCACCAGATTTCGGCCGATTACGGCGCGGCGCAGGACGCCGGCCTCAACCGTTATGTTGCCTCGGTCGGCAACCAGCTGGCCGCGCTTTCGCACCGCCCCGGCATGCCTTACACTTTCCGGGCGGTCAACGCGGTTTATGTCAATGCCTACGCTTTTCCCGGCGGAACGATCGCTGTCAGCCGCGGTATCCTGGCCGCTATGGAGAGCGAAGCGGAGTTGGCCGCTCTGTTGGGACATGAGATCGGGCACGTCTGTTCGCGCCACGCGGCCCAGCAATACACCACCGGCATGCTTGGCTCGGCGGCGGTCATGGCCGCAGCCCTGGTTGTTCAACAGCAGAACGAAGATTACGCCGGTCTGACTGCCGGGCTCGGCGCCATTGCCTCGGGCGCGCTTCTGGCGCGCTACAGCCGGGCGAACGAGCGCGAGGCCGACGCTTTGGCCCTGGAATACATGACCAAGGGGGGCTACAATCCGGAGGGATGCATTTTGCTCATGGATATGCTCCGGAAAATGTCCGCGGAAAAACCCGGAGCGCTGGAAATGCTTTTTGCCACGCATCCCATGAGCGAGGAGCGTTACCAGACGGCCGTGCGGGAGGTTTCTGAAAAATACCAGGCGCAGAAGAGTTATTCCCTCAACCGGGAAAGATTCCAGGAAAAAACATCGGCCCTGCGGGCCATGAAGGGCGCGCTGGAGCTGATGCAGAACGGGGAAAAGGCCGCCTCCTCCGGCAAATACGACGAAGCGGTTTCCTTATTCAAGACGGCGCTCAAGGACTTTCCCGCGGATTACGCCGGTCTGCTGATGACGGCCAAATGTCTGCTGGCCAAAAAGGACGCCGCCGAGGCCGAAAAATACGCCGCCGAGGCCAGGAGCGTTTATCCGCAGGAACCGCAGGCCTTGCACGTTCTGGGCATGGCGAAAATCCAGCTCCGCCGGTACGAGGCCGCTTACAATGATTTCAGCGCGTATGAAAACGCTCTGCCCGGCAATCCGAACACTTTTTTTTACATGGGCTATGCGCTGGAAAACATGCGCCGGCGCGACGAAGCCGCCCGGCATTACCAGGCCTATTTGCGCCAGGTAAGTGAGGGCGATAACGCAAAGCATGCCTACCGGCGGCTGGTGGAGTGGGGATATATCAAGCCGCAGGCCAGGTAACGCCAAAAATGTTGACTCTCAACATCCGGTATTTGTCCTCGGACGATAAACACCAAAGCGGGCTCTGCCCGCAACCCAATGTTATTAATGCTTCCTTCCCCATGTGGCGCTAATTTGCAGAAAAACCATCCTGCCTGCCCGCCATAGTCCGGCGCTGCTGGACGCAGGCGGGGTATCCTGTCAAAATTCTTCTGCGGATACGACTGCCGCCTCAATCAATAAAAAGAGCTTTACTGGGAAAATTGGGGTCGGAAGTGGCGTTGACGCCCAGTTTTTTAAGGCCGGCTTCGTCGCCGGGCGTCGGGATATGCGTCAGGTGCACTTCGCATCCGCGCAGGTTCGGTATCTGCTCCATCGCCATCTGCGCGGCCGGACTGCTGGCGGCGCTGATGCTCAGGGCGATTAAAGTTTCGTCCAGGTTGAGGCTCATTTTTTTCTGGCGCAGAATTGTTCCCTTGAGCGTGTTGATGGAGGCGATGATGTTCGGCGCCAGCAGGTGCAGTTTGTCCGGCAGTCCGGCCGACTGCTTGATGGCGTTCAAAACCATGCTGGCGGCGGCGTGCAAAAGCGGCGAATTTTTGCCGGTTACTATCGCGCCCCCGGGAAGTTCAATCGCCGCCCCGCAACAGATGCCGCCACTGCCCAGACTGCGTTCTTCGGCGTCCCGGGCCGCCGTCCGGGCCGGCGCGACGGTCTTTCTCGCTTCCGGCCGCAGGTTGAGTTTTTCCAGGAGCAGGGCCATGCGGTCCACGACCGCCTGTTCAATCAGCCCCATGACGTATTCACAGCGCACGCGGAAGTAACGGCGGATGATTTCCTGGAGGGCCGCCTCCCGCACGACGGCGTCGTCGGTGATGGCCAGTCCGGCGCGGTTGACGCCCATGTCCGTGGGCGAGCGGTAGATGGAATCGGAGCCTGTGATTTTGCGGAGAATGCGCTCCACCACCGAAAAGCTTTCCACGTCGCGGTTGTAGTTGACCGCGCTTTTGCCGTAAGCTTTCAGGTGAAAAGGATCAATCTGGTTGAAATCGCCGATGTCAACTGTGGCGGCTTCATAGGCGGCGTTGAGCGGATGGGAGAGCGGCAGGTTCCAGACGGGGAAAGTCTCAAACTTGGCGTAGCCGGCCGGGATGCCCCGCTGGTGCTCGTGGTAAAGTTGGGAGAGACAGGTGGCCAGCTTACCGCTGCCGGGGCCGGGGCCGGTAACCACCACCACGGGTTTCACGGTTTCAATGTAATGGTTCGCGCCGTAGCCGCTTGCGCTGACGATTTCATCCACGGCCGCGGGGTAACCCGGCAATGGCCGGTGGGTGTAAACCCGCACTCCCCGCCGTTCCAGCCGGTTTAGAAAAGTGCGCACCGAGGGCTGGTTGTCAAAACGGGTGATCACCACCGCGCCGACCTCCAGTCCCCAGTCTTTAAGGTCGTCAATCAGTTTGAGCGCGTCGGCGTCGTAGGTTATGCCGAAATCTCCGCGCAGTTTGCGGCGCTCAATATCGCCGGCATAAATGCAGAGGATGATGTCAATGCGCTCCTTCAGGCGCTGGAGCAGTTTGATTTTTACGTTCGGGTCGTAGCCGGGCAAAACCCGGGCGGCGTGATAGTCAAAAAGCAGTTTGCCGCCGAACTCCAGGTAAAGCTTGCGGCCGAAGCGTTCGGCGCGGGCCAATATTTCCCGCGCCTGTTCGGCGAGATATTTCTCGTTGTCAAAACCGGCCGTTTTCATGGCTGTTGGTGTGTGCCCATGCGTTTGTTTTTGGCAGAAATCCGCGGGCTTGTCAACTTTTCTGTTGCCGGCCGCCCTCCGCCCTGAAAAAAAACAGATTTGCATTGCGCGCTGCCCGGAATTCCATAGAATAGCGCCTTTGACATAGAGGCGGCCGCCATAAAAACGAGGGGAGGAACAGCATGAAATTCAACGGCGCAAAGTTTATTGAACAACAAACCGCGGAACTCCGGGAAACGGTCGGTTCGGGCACGGCCATCAACGCTTTGAGCGGCGGCGTGGACAGCTCCGTCTGCACCGCGCTCGGCCACCGGGCGCTGGGCAAACGGCTCAAAACCGTTTTCATTGACAACGCCCTGATGCGCGCGGGCGAGCCGGAACGGGTGGCGGCCATCTTCCGCAAGATGAGTATCCCGGTGGAACTGGTGGACGCGCGGAAGGAATTTCTCAACGCCCTGAAAGGCGTGAGCGATCCGGAGGAGAAACGCCATGCCATCACCGCCACTTTTTATAAAAAAGTATTCGGCCGCCTGGTGCGCCGGACCGGGGCGAAATTTCTCATCCACGGCACGATTTTAACCGACATTGAGGAAACCGTGGCCGGCATCAAGCGCCAGCACAACATCCTTGCCCAGCTCGGCATCAACCCGGAAAAGGAATACGGATACCAGGTTCTTGAGCCGCTCAAGACCCTGCGCAAGGACGGCGTGCGCGCCGTGGCCGCCGCCCTTGGGCTTCCCGCCGAAATCACGAAACGGATTCCGTTCCCGGGCCCGGCCCTGGCCGCGCGCATTGTCGGGGAAGTGACGGAGGAAAAACTGCGCTTAATCCGCGCCGCGACCGCGATCGTTGAGGAGGAGCTGAAAACAAGCGGCGCTTTTCAATACCTGGCGGTTCTGCTGAACGATTGTGCCACCGGCATCCGCAACAACAAGCGCGAGTTCGGGCGGATAATCGTCGTGCGCTGTATCAACAGCGTGGACGCGCGCGAGGCGGCCGCCACCGCCCTGCCCTGGAAAAAACTGGAAAAAATCTGCCGCCGGATCACGTCCATTCCCGGCGTAAACCGCTGTCTTTACGACCTTACCCCGAAACCGCCCGCCACGGTTGAATACGTATAGGCCTGCCTGCGTCCGGCAGTGCCGGACTGCGGCGGGCAGACTTTTGCTGAGAAGCTTGCCAGGGCGTTTTCAATATTAACGGCGAATCGTCAGCGGCAAGTATTTCTCATTTATGGACATATTATTTTCTTGCGTCAGGGAAGAATAAAGCAATAATTTAATAAGAACGGTTATTTAGTTATAACTAAACTGGTTGACTTATTGCATTGATGAATTCATACACGTATTTGCAGCTGCGCGAGGTGTTTCATGTTGAATTTCTGCGCTGGCTTGGCCGGAGGCTCAAGGCCGAAGCTTACGTCTTAAAGGGCGGCGCAAACCTGCGGTTTTTTTTTAAAAGTTTCCGGTATTCCGAAGATATGGACATTGACGCGCGCGGGATCGGGGTCGTGGATCTCCGGGCAACCGTGATGAAAATACTCGCCACCGGTGCTTTTCGGGATAATCTTAAACCTTTCGGCATAGCCGCCATAGCACCGCCTGACATCGCCAAAGCCAAACAGACCGAAACAACCCAGCGTTTCAAAATCCATCTGATTCTGCATTCCGGCGAAGATCTCTTCACCAAAATAGAATTTTCCCGCCGGGGATTCGCTGGGAACACACTGGTTGAAGCCATTGATAACGCGGTTCTCAGGACATATAAACTTGCGCCCGTTTTGATCCCCCATTATGACGTTTCTGCCGCCGTCAGACAGAAAATACGCGCCTTGGCCGGCAGAGCCGCAGTCCAAGCCAGGGATATTTTTGATTTATATCTCCTGAGTTCTCAATATTCCGCCGGCGGCAGGCCTATCCAGGATTCTGACGCCGTATATTCAAAGGCTTGCGAGCGTATTTTTGAAGTGGAATTCGGGAAATTCAGGGACACGGTCGTTGCCTATCTCTCCGCCGATGACCAGGCCGCCTACGGCCAGGCACAAGTGTGGGAGGAAATCTGTCTGAAAACCGCCGATTTTATAGAGGAGCTTCGGAAAAGCCATGCGTAGAATATCCGTTCTTGCAGCCATTCGGAAACTCGGCCGGCGCGTGTTCTGCACGCGCGAGATTTCCATGAGCTCGGGAAAGTCGTTATCGGCTGTAACCCAGGCGCTCAATAACCTGGTCAGAGAAGGCCTGGCGATAAAAATTTACCGGGGCGTATGGGCGCTTGAAAACGACGAGCCGTTGAGCGCCTGCGCAGTTGTGCCGTATCTGTTTCCTTGGGAGCGGGTTTACGTCTCATTCATCAGCGCGCTCCATTTGCACGGCATGATCGAGCAAATTCCACAAATAATAACTCTCGCTTCAACTTCGCACTCAAAAATAATCCGCACCAAGCTCGGAGTTTTCCAGACTTATCATATCAGTCCCTCTTTTTTTGCCGGATTCGGGTGGTATAAGAACAGCAACCTGTCCGGCAGCGGCCAGGGTTTCCTGATTGCCGAACCTGAGAAGGCGTTGGCGGACAGCCTTTATCTTTCGGCTTATAAGCAAAAACGTTTTCGGGATTTTCCGGAAATTTATTTCCCGCGTTCTTTCAGCTTTAAACGTGCCCGGTCCTGGGCCGATAAAATCAACAGCAAGCCCGCGCGAATCCATGCGCGGAAAGTTCTTGAAGAAATCCGTCTTTCGGCAAATCAACAAAAATAAGGGATCCAACCAGTTTTACCCGGCCATTTCCCGGGCCAGTTTGAGCAGACGTTTCACCTTGGGTAGCCAGTCCGCGCTGCCCAGGTGGAATGTGATGAGGTAAGGTCCGCAGGAAGCGATTTTGCGGTATAAATTTTCAAGCTCTTCGGCCGTCAAATCGCGCATTTCCCATGACTGAATTCGGCTCATGAACGGGCAGGGGTATTTTTTCTTCAGCAGTTCCGGAGTCAGATACTGGTCGGCGGAGGGGTCGTAATGACTGATGTTCAATTCGCGCAGGAAGGGCAGGTGTTTTTCGCGCAGCAGTTCGCTGTGCAGATTCCTTTCGGTTGCGTTTAATCCTTCATAAACACGGTTCCAGTAGGGAACGACGAATTCGCCGAAAATTGCCGGCGGCAGCATGCCGGCAAAATCGTCGGGGATGCCGCGCGGTCCCGGTTCAGCCGGGGTATTGCCGTGGAAATGGCGGTGCAAAGCCGCAACGTAATTGAGCGCGCTTTCCGTGCAGAATTTTAACAGGCGATGGGCGCGGTCTGGATCGTCATAGGGCAGGGTCAGGAAATCCTGCCCCATCAGCAGGACGGCGGTGGTGACCGGACCTTCCAGGGAGTGGCCGATAAAATGCGGCACGGCATCACTGCGTCGTTGCATCAGTTTTGCGCAGGTATCCAAGCGCTGTTGAATGAGGGGCGCGGCCAGATAATTTGCCGGCTCCTTCAGCTTGTCAATTTCCTCCGGCGCGCGAATCAACGGGAAAACATTCGGTTCGCCGTCTTCGGGAAATTCTATCGGCGCCCCAAGCGCGGCAACGTGCGGATAACCAAAGCCGGCCAGGCGCGGCCTGGGGACTGCCACGCCGAGTTCTTCCGCCAGTGGCTTTATCGCGTCATAGACCTTCAGAATCGCCTCAACGTCAAAATGCGTGCTTTTGAGCGGAACGCCTGCGTTTTCGGCCATGAAAGACTCGCTGAAACTGAATGCATACGGCTGGGGCATGATTTTATTCCTCCTCAAGGTTAATATTTTGCAACCAATTTCCTTAATTTTGCGCGAACATAACCGGCGATTTTATTTTTTTGAAGTTACCGGAGTGTTTTTTATTATTTTACCGTTCTTCATCACCAGAAAAATATTTTCCCGGGAGGAGAGGAGCGTGATGTCCCGGAGCGGATTGCCGCGCGCCGCCAGGAGACAGGCTTTTTTGCCGGTTTCCAGGGTGCCGGTCGTGTTCAGGATGCCGAGCGCATCCGCCGTGTTGCGTGTGGCTGCCGTGATGGCTTCCAGGGGGGAAAGACCGCAATTTACCAACTCGGACATCTCGTGCATGATTGCCCCGGGACCGCCGTCGGTTCCGGCGGCAATGCGGATGCCCATTTTATGGGCCTTGGCAACACCGGCGCGATGGATCGGGCAGGCCTTTTCCATGCGTACGGCCATGTAGGACGGCATGTTCCTGTTGCTCCAGATCTGTTTGCTCGTGATGTGGAGGGTGGGCATATACCACAATTTTTTTTCCGCGATGCCTTCAAGTGCGGCCTCGTCAATCAACGCGCCGTGGAGGATCACATCGCAGCCGGCGGCGATGGCGTTTCCCAGTCCGGGCTGGGCGTGGGCGTGGACGTGGACGCGTTTCTCCCTGGAATGAGCCTGCTCAACGAGCGCCCGCAGTTCCTCCGGCGTGTAGTCCTCATGGGTCAGTTTTTCATGTTCATGCTGGAAGCCGCCGGAGGCGCAGGTCTTGATCCAGTCGGCGCCGGCGGCGATCATTTCTCTTACGGCCTTGCGGATTTCCCAGGGACCGTCGGCGCTGCGGCCTCGCACATGGCCGCCGGCGGGGGTGATAGCGGCGCCTACCAGCAGATCGGCGCAGCCTTCAATGCCGTCGGATTGAATTATGTCCCTTAAAATAATGCTCTCAAGCGATCCGGCCGCGTGCCCCACGGTTCCGGTGCCCCATTGAAGGCATTGCTGCAGTCTGCCCGCCGCCTGTAGATTGGCCTTGAGATGGCCGAGGTGGTCAAGTTGTCCTGGCTCCCTGCTGACGTGCATGTGGCCGTCAATAAACAGCGGGAGCAAAACGCCGCCCAGTAAGTCTATTATTTCACAGTTTTCCGGAATTTGTATTTCCGCCGTTGTCCCCACGGCCGCGATGGTTGAATCGGCCGTGATCAGCGCGCCTTGCTCAATCGGAGGCCGTCCCGTGCCGTCAATAATCATTCCGTTTATCAGGGCTGTTTTTTTCATGAGTTAATATTTTGCAAATTCCCGCCAGGCGTCAATGAGCGCCAGATCACATCTCCAGCGGCACGCGGTCGGGCTCCTGGAAATCCCAGGCTTTCAGCATTCTTGTTTTTGAATTCATTTATAATCCCAGACTCAATGTTCTGTTGATGTTCTGCCAGGTTATTTTTTCAAACGTTTTCCCCGAAATTTTGCCTTCCTTCAGTGAATTCCGCAGGAATTCGGCGTGGCGGTGATTGTTTTTCGGCGAGCAGATATCGGTGCCGAACAGGAGCCGGTCCTGGTATTTTTCCATGAATTGAAATCCGGACTCCGGGTCGCGCGTCAGGGCGTTGTATCTGCTCCCGGCGGAAATGTCGCCGTAAAGGTTCGGGTAATTGTCCAGCAGACGCGGCACGGCGCCGCCCGGAATGATTTTGCCGGGCGGATAAGTGTTCCGGTTCTTTTCCGTCACATCCGCGCTGATTTCGGCCCAGAAGGGCTGGGAATGGCCGATGAAAACAAGTTTCGGGAACAATTGCAGGCATTTTTCCAGCCGGGGCAGGCCGAGGTCGTCTATCAGTCCGTAACAGCCGCCGGCCTTCGGGCCAATATGGAATAAAACCGGCATTTCGCATGCTTCACAATATTTAAAGAGATTGAGCGCCAAAGGATCGTCAAAAGGGATGTTGGCGCAGAGTTCTCCCACTCCCTTGCAGCCGCGCTCCTTGTAGTAAAGCAACGGCCGTGAAAAATCCGCTTCCGGGGAGTTGGTTTCCGAACGCGGATCAAGATTGCAGAACGGAATGAAGCGGTCGGGATATTTTGCCGCAATTTCCAGTATGTCTTCGGGCGTGGTTATTTGATGCCGGCATTCGGGGCTTACGCCGGGCAGTAAAACTCCCTTGTCCACGCCGGTTCTATCCATCATGGCGATCAGCTCTTCCGGGGTGGTGTAGTTGTCGCCCGCGGCATTGCGCGGCAGTCCGTCCTTGATTCTGGCGTGCAGATGGCAGTCAATGAACATGTTTTATTCCTCCTTCTTGTTATGTCTTGATGGCGGCCGGCCGCCTCAAATCCGCCGCCGGCGGAATTCCGAGGGCGAGCAGCCGGCCATTTTGTGAAACCAGCGCGAAAAATAGGCGTTGTCCTCAAAACCGGCGCGGGTGGCGATTTGGGCGAGGGAATCGTCCGCAAAGCGCAATTGCCGGCATAACTCTCCAAAACGTTTGCGCTCCCAGAATTTATGGGGCGGCATGTGGAAACATTTTTTAAAAAGCCGGTTCATCTGGCTCACGCTCAGCCCGCAGAGGCGCGCTGTTTCCGTTGCCCGGAAAGTCGCGCAGTCCGGCGCGCTCAGGCGGCGGCAGGCGTTCGTCAGCCGCGCGTCAATCACGGCGCGCTCTTTTTCGCGCAAGGGCGCGCCGGTTAAATGACGCAAAACGATTTCATGCGCCGATGCTGCCAGCGGCAGGCGCCCCGGCGTATTTTTTTCGCGGAGATTTTCCATGCGGCGCAGGATTTTAAGGACGTCTTTAAAATATTCCGGCCGGAAAACGAGGGGCAAAACGGCGCGCTCCTCCAGCGCCTCGCCGCCGGCGAGTTTGACCCGGTAATGGATGTTGAGCATTTCAAAGGGCGCGTTGATCTTGAAATAAAAGCGCACGAAAGGCGGCACGGCGATCACCGTGCCGGGCCGCAGGCGGTATTTTTTGTCTTCAATAAAAACCGTTCCGCTCCCGCGCGCAATGTGCATCAGGTGGCAATCGTCGTTGGCCTGAATGCGCCCGATGCCCTTTGCCTCGGCGTGAAATACCGGGCAGAAGGCAACGAACTGAAACGCATGGCCGGCCAGGATTTCAAAATTCATTTGTGTCAATAGTCGCATATTGCGCGGAAAAGTAAATGGATAATCCGCGCAAATAATTGGACAATCCGCGCATGTGAAAAGCGGGCCCGGCGCTCGGCGGCCGGCATGATGCGGGGAAATTGCTTGCTTCCTTTTAATTGATTTGCTTTTATCTGCGGCATGGCGACTGTGTTTTAACCTTGGGTTTTTCACGGAGGAAAAAATCATGTCTGCGAAAATAATAGACGGCCGCCGGATGGCGGACGATATCCGCGCCGAGTTGAAGCGCGAGATTTCAACGCTGAAAGCCGGGGGCATCGCGCCGGGGCTCGGCGTTATCCTCGTGGGCGACAATCCCGCTTCCAAATCCTATGTTACCGCCAAAGAAAAGGCCTGCGCGGAAACCGGCATTTATTCCGACGACAACCGCCTGCCCGCCTCCGTCACCCGGTGCGCGCTCCTGGACCTGATAAGACGCATGAATGCCGATCCCAAAATCCACGGGATTCTTGTCCAACTGCCCCTGCCGGACCATTTGGACGAAAAGGAAGTTCTTCTGGCAATCAATCCGGAGAAGGACGTTGACGGGTTTCATCCCATGAATGTCGGGCGGATGATGCTCGGGCAGAAGACCTTCTTGCCTTGCACGCCCCACGGCGTCGTGCAAATGCTGACGCGCTCGGGCGTGCCCCTGAAAGGCGCCCACGTCGTCATCGTCGGCCGCAGTAACATTGTCGGCAAACCGCTCGCCAACATGCTCATTCAGAAAAACGAGACGGCGAACGCCACGGTAACAATCTGCCACACGGGCACAAAGGACATCGGATATTTTACCCGCCAGGCGGATGTGGTCGTGGCCGCGGCCGGGCGGCCGAACACCATCACGGCCGGCATGGTCCGGGAGGGCGCGGTGGTGATTGACGTGGGCGTCAACCGCGTGAAGGACGCGGACAAAAAATCAGGCTTTCGGCTGGCTGGCGACGTTGATTTTGAGGGCGTCAGGGACAAGGCCGCCATGATCACCCCGGTGCCGGGCGGGGTGGGGCCGATGACAATTA
Organism: Kiritimatiellia bacterium; assembly: GCA_028715905.1. NCBI lineage: Bacteria > Pseudomonadati > Kiritimatiellota > Kiritimatiellia > Kiritimatiellia bacterium. The sequence goes on along the minus strand of JAQUQV010000001.1, from coordinate 82,779 downwards.
CCATGCTGCTTTACAACACGGTGGAGTCAGCCCGCCGGTTTCAGGCGGAACATTCCGAAGCAAATTAAAGCAACACCTCGCTTATGCGGGTGGATATTTATTTGCAGGCATGGCATGCGGGCGGAAAGCGCCAGGCGGTGGCGCGCTTTCATTATTTGCACCCGCGGCCCTGGAGGCCTTATAAATTATGGTGAAAACATGTTGACTTTTCCTCCGGATCGTTTAAATTTAAATTAATTAAGTCTGGATTTTTAGCAACCATAACAGGAGGCAGCAATGAAACAAGTCTGGCGCAGAATTCACGGGAAAGCTTTTACCCTTGTGGAACTACTTGTCGTGGTCGCGATTATCGCGCTCCTGGCGGCGTTGCTCCTGCCCAACCTCGGAAAAGTCCGTGAAAACGCGCGGCGCGTCAATTGTCTTTCTAACATGAACGGCATTTATAAGGCCTGTGCGGCCTGGGGGCTTGATCCCCGCGATTCGTTCCGGCCCGCTTTCCCCGCCGGCTATATAGTCGGAACAAACGGCGCCCTGGTAAAAGACAAAAGTCTTTCCCCGGGAATTTTTATCTGTCCTTCGGCCGCGGGAGCCAGCAAGGGGGAAATGCATAGGGTGGCTGACAATCTGGAAGCCATGACCACCAACAACACCAGTTACCATTATATATCCGGCCGCAAGGATGTGGATGGCAATTATGTGTTACTGTGCGATATTAACGGCGACCGTCCCGTATTTCCCGATATCAAGAATAACTGGGGCGGAAATCATGACAGCATGGGCGGCAATTTCGTGCGTTGTTCCGGTTCGGGCATGTGGGTGGATTCAACCAACAATCCCGATATGACCACCAATAACATGCTGGTGCCCTCGCTCACCAACGCTTTCAATCTGTATGGCGATCGCAAAGTCAATCCCTGCACGAACTGGAATGCCTGTCAATAAAAACGCCAGGGCGGGTTTGTAGCCATATATGGTCTTGCTGATGCGCCGCACACACGGGACGGGCGCCGTTTGGATCGCCGGCGGGGACGCTTGCAAAGCGCAAAACTGACCGTGGCGGCCTGGGTTTGCCTTGGGTTAGAGCGCGCGGGCCCCGCGTAATTTCTGTGCAAAGCCTTCTTCATTTCTTGTTTTATCCTTTCCGTCTCCCGGAACAAATCTTGGCTATCCCGCGTCTAACCAAATAGAATGCGATTATGGAAAACGACATTTCGCGGGAAATGATCATAAAGGCGAAAGAGGGCGATATGGCGGCCTTTGAGGAAATATACCGCCTGACAAGCGGATTTGTCTTTAACACGGCTTTGAGGATTGTGCGCCATTATGCCGATGCCGAAGAAATAGCCCAGGAAGCGTTCGTGAAAATGCATAAGAACCTGGGCCAATTTGCGTTTCAATCCTCATTGAAAACCTGGCTTTACCGCATCACGGTCAATGCCGCCATCAGCCGCTGCCGGAAAAGCTCCGGCGAGGCGCACGCCTTCGCCGGGTACAGGAATCATCTTGCGGCCGAGCCGGCTTCCGCGCCGTTCCCCGATCCGGTCGCTAAAAAGGACAACGAAACCCTGGCGGCCTATTTCCTTTCCAAACTGGACCCGGAACAGAGAGCCTGTGTCGTTTTGCGCGAGATGGAGGGGCTGGCTTACAACGAAATTGCCGAAATTCTCGGCATCCCGATCAACACCGTGCGTTCGCGTCTGTTTCGCGCGCGGGAAACGTTGCTGGAACTGGCAAAAAAGGAGCCGTTGGTATGAACGCGCAAAAGGACGGAATTGACTGCAAACGGATTTCAGCGCTGCTCAAAAACTCTTATCCGGACGACGGACTTGACGAAGCGACGCGGCAACAGGTCCGGCAGCATATGGCAGAATGTCCCGCCTGCCGGCAAGCCGGGGAAACTCTTGCGGCGATTTCATGCGCTTTGCGCAACGCGCCCCGGGTTAATCCGCCGGAAAGCCTGTGGCTGCGCATTCGAGAAAATATCCGGCCGGCGAGCGTTCCATGCCTGAATCCGTCCGGAAATTTTTCCGCGGCGCGTTTCAGGTTTTTCTCGCCCCGCAAAAGCGCGTTTGCTTTTGCGGCGGCGGCCGCGGCGCTGGTTATCGCCGCCGTCGGTTTTTATTTCCACAGCCCGTGCCTGGATAACGGCGGACCTGCACCGTCGCTGACCTCGCTGGCCGGCAACGGCGAACTGCGCGCGCCGGATGTTGATTTCGGGAGCGATATTGAAAAATATTTTCTTTGACGCGGCCGCGGCGGATTTCCGCGGGAACTTTTGCCGGCGGAACGGCGTCAGAGGATGTGAGAGGAGAAAGCGCCATGAAAAAAACAGCGCAAACAATTCCGTGCATGTTTTTGCTCTCGGCCATTATGCTTATGCCCGTTTTTGCGGGGGATCAAGGCGAGGTTGCCAGGCCGGCGGGGAACGATGACGAGCGCCGTGATGCGGCCATGGCCCGGCTGGAATTAAGCGCCGGGCAAAAGGAAAAAATAGATGCCCTGCGCCAGAGCCAGCGCGGGCAGATGCAGGCCCTCATGCAGGCGTTGCGGGAAAAAAACCGGCAGATCCGGGACAAATTGAACGATCCTGCCGTAACCCGCGAGACCATTGCCCCGCTCGCCGCGGAAATCAAGGAAATTCACTCCAAAATGGTGGATCTGCGGATCAATAATATTTTCGCCATCAAGGAAATACTCAACGCCGAACAGATTCGCAAACTGCAGGAATTCAAACGGCAAAGAAACGGACCGGAAGGCGCTTGCCGTCCGTTCTGGGGCGGAAAAAAGCGCGGGAACAGGGAAAATGACATAAAGGAGGATTAACGCGATGAAAACAATGAAAACCATAATGATACTTGGCGCGGCCATAAGCGTCATGGCGTTCTTTGCCGGCGAGGCATTGGCGGGGAATGACGCCGCCAAGTCGGCCGTCAAATCACACCACGCCCAGCAGAAGCAGGAGCGCAAGGCTCATTTTCAACAGCAGAAACAGGAAAACAAGGAATTCAGGCAGAGTATTAAGGACGTGAAGGGAACTGAAAAAACCGATGCCGTTGTCGCGCACCGGGAAACCCAGTATCAGGAAAACAGGGCGTTTGTCCAGAAACAGCACGATGAAAACATGGCGTTTCTGCAGGAAAGGCTGGTGAAAAACACCAAAATGAGCGACGCCCAGAAATCGGAAATAGCCTCCTTCTTTGAATCGCAATATAACGAAAACGTGTCTTTCCGCGACACGCAGCACGGCGAAAACGTGGCTTATTTCACATCGGTAGCCAATGATGCTTCCCTGAGCCTTGCGCAGAAAAAAACCAAGCTCAAGGAATATTTTGCCGCGCAAAAGGCGGAAACCAAAACGCACATCCAGGAGCAGAAGGCCGAGCGCCAGGCAGAACGGGAAAAGGCAAAGGGAAACAACTGACCTGGGATTTACGCGGGGGTGGAGCGCTCGTCGTCCCGGCGCCGATATTGCCATGAAGGCATGGCCGGAAGCTGTTCATCTTTTTGTGCACACGTATGACGTCTGAAATCCCTTCCCGTATCTTGCCGCGTCAATATGGAATCCGCTGCGCGTGATGATCCCTTCCATAATCCAGTCGTAAGTGCTGAACTCTTCCCGGGCATGAACAACCGCTTCTTTCGCCAGGCGCGGCCCGGCCGCGGCCGCGGTGTTCCTGATCCATGCGTCTATCTTCCGGTTCAGATTTGTTCCTTTTGAAGGGAAAACGATGTCAAACAGGAATAACCTGCCGCCGGGCTTGAGCATCCCGCGGCAGCGGGTGAGCGCCGCCGCCTTCCAGAAATCGGGGAGATGGTGAAGCGCGGCGACGCACACGGCCGCGTCGGCCGGTTCGGCGCGATGTTCGTAGGAAAGCAGGCCGCCCCGGCAGAACACAATATTTGACAATCCTTCCTTGGCGGCCTGCCGGCGGCAGCAAGCAAGCATGGCGGCGGATATATCCACGGCGTAAACAGTGCGGCATTTTTTGGAGGCATGCAGGGCAAAGGCGCCAGTGCCCGCTCCGAGATCAATCACCGTGCTGTTGGATCCGAGCGCCAGGCGCCGAATAATCTCATCCGCTGACTTGGCGTAATTCCGAAACTTTTTGTGCATGCGGTCGTATGCGGCCGCCGCGTCTTTCCGGGAATAATCCACTCCGGGAAACTTCAGCTCGTTGTATTGCCATTTTGGAACGGTGGACATTTAACAACTCTTTTGGATTTTAATTCCAACTTCTCATACGCGGCCTTTAGGACGTTGCCTGCAGGAGTTGGTTTGATCCGGTCATTGCATGTGAATTCCAAGGAAATGCTGGACGCCTGTCATGATCATTTGGGCGGCGAGTGCCGCCAGGATTAAGCCGGTCAGTTTGCTGAGGATTGAAATGCCTCGCACCCCCAGAATGCGTTGAAGAACCGAGCCGGCAAGCAAGATTGCCGCCACACACGTGACGGCGAGAAGAAGGGCCACAAATCCGACGGTTTTTCCGTTGAGGGTGGTTGTTTCCGCTCCCATCACAAGCAGCGTGCCGATCGTGG
>JAQUQV010000001.1:0-78140 GCA_028715905.1 Kiritimatiellia bacterium | reverse complement strand
TTATCCAAAGGCTCACTAAGAGCGTTGCGGTAGTCATGTCGGTCTCATTTCTTCGGTGATTGAACGGGCGGAGTTTGTTGGAACAAATTTAAACTGACAAACCGGATGAAATTTTCCGCTTTTTACTGAAATGTTAATGGGCGCAAAATGATTGTCAAGGCTTGACGGAAGGGAGTTTATGAGCTGAACAGATGGCCTGCATAAGTTCGCAAGCTTGTTTGGGATGGATTGAATTGCAAAGAATGCTTGAAATCGGCGCGGAATAGTGGAATACTTCAACTCCGTGGGGAAAATAGAGCCATGTTCAAATCCATAAAACGCAAGTTGTTCTGGTTTGCCCTCGCGCTGGGCCTGACGGTCAACCTGGTGGTCGGCGCCAAGATCGCCTCGCAGAACGGCAAAAGCGAGGATTCCGCCGAGGTCGCCTTTGAAAAGATGCAGCTCCTGGCGGAAGTGCTCCTGCAAATCCGGCGCAGTTACGTTGACGAGGATAAGACCCAGTACAAGGACCTGCTCTACGGCGCCCTGAAGGGCATGCTGCAGTCGCTGGACCCGCACAGCCAGTTCATGGAGCCCGCCACTTTTGAGGACATGAAAAACGACACGGCCGGCGAGTTCGGCGGACTCGGCATCGTGATCGGCATGCGGGACGGCATCCTGACCGTCATCGCTCCCATGGAAGACACGCCCGCTTACCGGGCGGGCATAATGCACGGTGATAAAATCATTGCGATTGACGGCGAATCAACGGAAAATCTCAATCTCCAGGAAGCGGTCAAGAAAATGCGCGGAGAGCCGGGGACCAAGGTGAAAATTAAAATCCTGCGCGCCAAGCCCCAGGAAATCAAGGAGCTGGAAATAGTGCGGGCCGTTATCAAGGTGGAAAGCGTCAAGGGCGTGAAAATGGCCGCCGACCGCATCGGCTATATCCGTATCATCCAGTTCAACGAGCCGACCGCGGGCGCCCTGCAAAAGGCGCTGGAAAGCCTGCTGGAGCAGGGGATGCAGGCGCTGATCCTGGATTTGCGCAATAATCCCGGGGGATTGCTCAGTTCGGCCATTGAAGTTTCGCAGAAGTTTCTAAAGGGCGGTGAAAAAATAGTTTCCACGAGGGGCCGCCCCGGCGCGGGGGTCCAGAACCAGTACGCTTCGCGCGGAAAATATCATTACACCGATTTTCCGATTGTCATTCTCATCAACGGCGGCAGCGCCAGCGCCTCGGAAATAGTCGCCGGCGCTCTTCAGGATTACAAACGGGCCATCCTGGTCGGCGAAAAAACGTTCGGCAAGGGTTCGGTCCAGAGCGTTTTGTCGCTGGATGACGGATCCGCCATCCGCCTGACCACCGCAAAATACTATACCCCCAACGAACGCATGATCCATGACAAGGGCATTGAGCCGGATGTTTATATCCCCATGTCGCCGGAACAGTGGCAGAAGGTGCTCATCAAACGCTCGCGCGACGAGCTTGGCGATATCAGCGGAGACGAGGCCGGGCTTGATCTCTCCGGCGCGGTTGACGTCCAGTTGGAGCGCGCCATTGACATTCTGAAGGCCATTCGGAGCTTCCAGGTAAAACGTCGTTAACCTGGTTCGCGGGACAGGACACGGCCGCCGTTCCCGGTGTAACGCAAGACGGCGCTAATGTCCGGCGGATGCCGCCATGCGCCGGAGGCGTTCCTGAAACAAGATACAAAATGCGCTTCATGCGATACGCCATATGAACGTCCTAGGCCTTGAGACCTCCTGCGATGAAACCGCCGCCGCGATTGTAAGCGGCGGGCGCAGCGTGCGTTCCAACGTCATCTTCAGCCAGGCCGGTTTGCACCGGCCTTACGGCGGGGTTGTTCCCGAAGTCGCATCCCGCAATCATCTTGAGTATTTTCCCGTCATTATTACAAAAGCTCTGGCGAAGGCCGGGTGCGGCTGGAAACAAATTGACGCGGTTGCGGCCACTTACGGGCCCGGCCTGTCCGGCTCATTGCTGGTCGGGATGTCGGCCGGCCGGGCGCTGGCCCTGCGGCTTGGAATTCCTTTTATCGCCGTAAACCACCTGGAGGCCCACCTTTATGCGCCCTTTTTGACGGCCAATGTGCCGGATATGGAACGCCTCGCGCCGTTCGTGGTTTTGATTGTCTCCGGCGGACACACCTGCCTCGTGCGGGTGGAGGGCAGTGGAAATTACCGCCTGCTCGGCACAACTTGCGATGACGCCGCCGGCGAGGCATTTGATAAAGGGGCAAAATTGCTTGGACTCGGCTACCCCGGCGGCCCGGAAATAAACCGGCTGGCCCGGGGCGGCCGCGTTGACGCCGTTGCTTTTCCCCGCGGCCGCCTTTCCGCCTCCGCCGCGTTCGGCGGTTTGTCCGGGGACATGTGTTTCAGCTTCAGCGGGCTTAAGACGGCCCTTATGTATTTTCTAAGGACGCAGGCGCGGGAAAAGAGGATTTTTCCATTGAAAGATATTGCCGCCAGTTATCAGGAGGCTATAATTGATGCGTTGTGTGAGCGCCTTTTTCTGGCAGTGCGGCGCGAGGAAGCGAAATGCGCGGTGGTGGCGGGGGGGGTGGCGCTCAATACGAGGTTGAGAGAGAAATTGTCGGATGTGGGAAAATCTGCGGATCTGCGGATTATTTTTGCCGAGCCGCAGTATTGCATGGACAATGCGGCCATGGTCGCCGGCCTGGCGGGGGCCGGATCGGGCGTTGCCGGCGACGCGGCCTGGACAATTGATGTGTCTCCGAATTTAATGATCGGCAACTGACCAATGGAAGGAAAAACCCTATGGATGCAAAACTGAAGTGGGGCGTGATCGGATCCGGCGGGATTGCCCGGCGCAGGACCATCCCGGAAGGGATTGCGGCCGCGCGCAACGCGGAATTGACGGCGGTTTATGACGTCAACGAGCAGCTCAACCGGCAAGTATCCGAACAGTTCCTCTGCCGGGCCGCCGCTTCCCTTGAAGAACTGCTGAAAGAGGATGTCCAGGTGGTTTATATCGCCACCCCGGCCGCTTTGCACCATGGCCATGTTCTCCGGGCGGCCCGGGCCGGCAAGCACATTCTGTGCGAAAAACCGCTCGGCATGAACATCAAGGAGGCCAGGGAAATGATTTCCGCGTGCAAAAAAGCGAAAGTCAGGCTGGGCGCGGCGTTTATGATGCGTTTCCAGTCCCAGCACAAGGCGGCTTTACAGATGATTCAGGAGGGCAAGCTGGGCAAGATGGTGTATGGAAGGGCACAGTTTTCCTGCTGGTACCCGCCCATACCGGACGCCTGGCGTCAGAGCAAATCGCAGGGCGGGGGCGGCGCGCTCATTGACATGGGCGGCCATTGCATTGACCTGCTGGAAATGTTTTTTGGTCCCGCGAAAAGGGTGAGCTGCCTCATTAATAATTCCGTGCATTCCTATGAGACCGAGGACAGCGCCGTTGTCCTGCTTGAATTTGAAACCGGCGCCTTCGGGACCGTGGATGTTTTTTTCTGCGTCCCGGACAACAGCAGTAAAAACGCGCTGGAACTTTACGGATCCCAGGGGAGCATTTTGTGCAAAAACACAATCGGCCAGGAGCCGTCCGGGGAAATGACCGCTTTCCTTGCGGGGCGGTCCGCCGGATATGATGCCCGGCAGTCCCGCCGCCCGGATGACGGCGAGCCGATTGCCGCGGACTCGTTCAACACCTACCGGGCGGAAATTGAGGAGTTCAGCCAGGCCATTTTGGATAAGCGTCCCTGCCTTAACTCGGCCGAAATCGGCCTGCAGAGCCAGAAAGTGATCTCGGCCTGTTATAAATCGGCCGCCACCGGCCGGGCCGTCAAGGTTTAACCCGCGAAAGCAGGGGATATATCTGCGAAAGATCGCGATTCATCACGACCAGCAGTCTATCCCAGCCATGAATGGCTGATCGCGGTTCGCGTTCAAGCCGGCCGCCTGTCGTATTCGTTGAACGGCGACAGAGGTAAATACGGCCAATCTTTTAAGCCCGATCGACGGTTTCAAAAAAATAATTGTTGACAAGTTTCCAAAATGTTATATATTCTGTATAGATGAATAACAGTTCAGGATAGATAAATAATTGGATGGGTAAATATGGCAAATAGCAATCTAATTCAATCGGTACAGAGATGCCTGGATATTCTTATTGAGGTGGGTGGTCATGACAGGGGGATTACGCTGCGCGACCTAGCTGTACACATGAAACTTAAAACCCCCACGACTCATAATCTTGTCCGCACTCTGAAATCAAAGGGTTTTATTCAGCAGCAGCCCGGCGCGCGATACGTTCTTGGCCCGGCGCTTTTTGAATTAACTTTTCAGCACCAGGAATCTCTCCTGACAGCGAAAGCTGAAAAAACAGTCCGGTCTTTGTTTCATGATATGAACCAAAAAGCGACCATAACTTTTACGGAAGTAATCGGAGGCGAAATCCAAACCAGTCTGCGCATGAGTCCTGACCAGCCGGCCATCGTGCAGAAACCGAGGCGGCAGATTTTGAATCCCTATGCGAGCGCAACCGCGGTTATTTTTCATGCCTATGCGTCTGAAGAGGAAAAAAGCGTTCTCCAGGAACGTTATCCGTTTCAGGAATACGCCGGAATGCTCGCGCCCGCGCCCGGCCGGTTTGCCGATTTAGTGAAGCAGACGCGTGAGCAAGGCTATGCCGTGGCCCATATTGCAGGACAAAACAGATTTGCCGTTGCCGCCCCGGCGCTGAGCCAGTCGCATGAACTGCTGGCGATCCTCGGCCTGAGCTTGTTTAATCCGGATGGACGAAAAATAAAAGAAGCGGACAAGCCGCCGGCGATTGAAAAATTATTGGCAGCCGTTGAAAGCCTTTCATGCTTCTGGGTTTCATTGCCAGGGAATCGTTCGGAAAACAGCGCCAGACAATCGCGGAAACGCCGCAACAATTAGTTTCACGCAAAAATAATTACGCATCAAGGCAAAATATTGCTGAAAGGATCATAAAATGAGACATATGAGGTTATTCGGTTCCACTATTGCGTTTGCCGTATTTTCTGTCATGGCGGCTTTATCCTGTATTGCGCAGGATGCCGGCGCATCGGCCGATAAGGTGTGTTTTTTCCAGATGGGGCATGAGAAAGCGCCGTTTTTTGAGGATGCCATCCATATAACTCAGAACAGCCTGTACAATGACAAAACCGGTTATGGTTGGGTGCATAAAGGCAGTCGCGGCGAAGGGCAAGAGAATCTTGTCGCCAGATTTCATCAGCCGGATTGCGCATCCGTTCGTGACAGTATTGCGAGTTACTGCGTTTTCTGGCGGGGGGGGGAAGAGCCGTTAATATTTAGAATGGCTATTCCTGACGGCGAATACAGGATATGGATATATTCACGGCTGCGGACTACTAGGTTTTTTGAAATTGCGCCATTTGAAATAAGCGCCGGGAGCGCCAGTAAAAGCGGAAATGCTGATGAGCTTAAAAATTTCAAGGAACGCTTTTATGAAGGCATTCAGGATTCTTACGAATATACCCCGGAATGGACGGTGGAGACTATGTGGGAAAAATATATCAAAAAACAGAGTGTTTCCATCTACAGCCTTGAAGGAAAATCCGTCAACGGACAGCTCGATATTTGTTTCAAAATGGCCTGCCGATTGCCTGAAATGGAAGAAACCGGCCAACCACGCTCTATCCTGCCTGTAAACGCCATAGTCATTTGCCCGATGTCAAAGGCGGAGGCGGGCGCCAAGAAGGTGGAAGAGATTGCCGCCAAAAGACGCGCGGAATATCTCAAAAACGCAAGGCTAGCGAAGGGGAGCGGCGAAGAAAAAATGCAGGAAATTCCGGAGGAATACGAGGCGGCGGGTTATGTCCCGTTTGTGCGCGATTTCATGAAACCTGTTTATGCCGAATCAATGCCGGGCGCCGGCGAGATCGGCACAAACCTGAACATGATCATGACGCTGGGCCAGAGGGAGATCGTTTCGTTTGCGGTCCATCCCTTGAAAAACATAAAAAACGTCAAGGTGGAAATCGGCGAACTCAAGGATGACAAAGGAAATATTCTTGCCCGAGACTGCATGAGATTACATTGGATGCGTTATATGATTCAGCCCGTGGATTATCAGCATCGGACGGCGGAATGCCGGGGCGTTCCGCTTCTGATGATGGATTACAAACCGCTTGACTATATGAAAGGGATGAACCGGCAGTATATCCTTGCGGTTACAGCGCCGGAGCAGGCGGTTCCGGGGACATATAAGGGACAAATCGCCGTTACGCCTGAAAATGGAAAAACAATATCGCTTAATCTGGAAGTAAAGGTGTACCCGTTCAAACTTGAAACTTATCCGGACGATGACGAAAGAATATGGCTGTATTTTGGGGATCGAGGATATCAAATGGATCAAACAGCATCTGCGGATCAAGGCCTTTTATGGCACCTCGGAAAACGCCGTCAAAACCCAAATCTGGATCGCCATCTCCATCTATGTGCTGGTAGCCATTATCAAGAAACGTCTTCATCTGTCTTACAGCCTTTACACAATTTTACAGATTTTGGACATCGCACTTTTCGAAAAAATTCCCATTTTACAGGCTCTTTCTCAATAAAATGTCACAAAACTATCACCCCATGATGAAAATCAACTGTATTTTCAGGGCTTTTTAACCGGACACTAATGGCCAATAATATTGAATTAAATCCGCAGTTCGCGGGCAAGGACAGCGGTAATTTCCGGCTGGCGAACGATTCGCCCTGCGTCAATTCCGGAACAAATCAGGACTGGATGACGAACGCGGTTGATCTGGATGGCAGCCCGCGCATTCGTTACGGACGCGTTGACATGGGCGCTTATGAACGTATCCATCAGGGATCTGTCTACGGTGCGCGATAAATTCTGTCACGGGGCCGGGGATGGTACGGCCAACCCCTGTGAGGGCGGCGGGATTGATTTGCGCGGTTCGCAGAAATAGCAGGGCGCGGCTGTAATGGGGTAGTCCCCGGGTCAAAAATCTTCAGGACCGGCCGGGAAGGGCTCTTCGTTCCTGATGCTGCGGCGCAATTTTCCGGTGTCAATTCCGCGTTCGCGGAGTTTTTTTTCAACCGCGGAATTGGCATTGCCGTGCAGAAAACTCTGCTTCCAGGCTTCCAGCGCCTCTGTTTTCCGTCCGAGCGCGGACAACACATCACCCAGGTGTTCCTGTATGGTCGGGTCATACGGCATGAGCGCCCGGGCGTTTTGAATATTTTCCAATGCCTCTTCGTGTTTTTCCTGTTTGAATAAAATCCAGCCGAGGGTGTCAAGATAGGCGCCGTTATCGGGCTCAAAGTCAAGGGCATGCCGGATGTAATCAAGCGCCAACTCAAGGTTCGCGTTTTTTTCGGCCCACATGTACGCCAGGTAATTGAAGGCGTCAGAGTTTTCCGGATCAAGCTCTATTGATTTTGCCAGATTTCTTTCAGCCATTTCGTTTTCGCCGGTCCGTTCGCCGGCGGCGCCGTAATTGAAATAAAACGACGAGTCCAGGATCGCGGCGCCGCGATCGGGCAGTTTTTGCGCTTTTTTTTCGGTGATCCCGAAGGCGGCCGCGGCCTGTTTGTATTCGCCGGCCTGGCTGCAGATCATCGCGTAAAAAAACCAGGCGGCGGGGTCGTCCGGGGCGGATAGCACGGCGGTTTCCATGAGCGCAAGGGCTTCCTCCGGGTTTTTCATCCGGATATGCAACGCGGCGAGCTGGACGCGCGTTTCAAGGGAATCCGGCGCGATTTCCAGCGCTTTTGAATACAGGTCGGCGGCTTTTTCAAAGAGCCGGCATTGCTGGGCGGCCATGGCGTAATGGATATAGAAACGTGGGTCGCGCAGAATGGGGTCATCGGGCGAAAGATTTGACTGCATCTGGTCAAACAGCGCCAGGGCTTCGTTGTACTGGCGGTTTTGCAGGTAAATCTGGACGAGAATTTCAAGGAACGCCCGTTCCCTGGGGATTTTTTTTAATCCGTCCTTGAGAATTTCGCTCGCTTTCTGCGGATCATTGCGCAGGTGAATGACGGCCATCTTGAGGTATGATTTCGGATTGGTGGGCTCCGCGTCCCGCGCCGCCTTCAGGTTTTCAATGGCATGTTTCCGGTCGCCGAGTGAATCGTACAATTCTCCAAGGTAATAGTATATGTCCGGGTTTTGCGCATCCCGGCCGGCGATTTTTTCCAGCGTTTCCAGCGCCTTTTCCCGGTTGCCCAGGGCAACATGACAGAGCGCGATTTTCTGCTGGATTTGAACGTTGTCCGGGTCGCGGACGGCGATTTTCCGGAAACATTCCAGCGCCTTTTCTATCTGGCGGCCGGTCATGTAAAAATCACCCAGTTTTTGCAGATAAACATACGCGAGATCGTCCGCGGGGAACTCCGCGGCTTTCTCGTAAAAATAAATCGCTTCCTTGAAGTCGGGCGTGCCGGCGCCGGAAGCTCCGGCCATCTGGGCGTGCAGGTCGCCGATTATTCGCAGAACCGGGAGAGGTTCCTTCAGTTTCGGCAATGCCGCGCGCAGTAGCCGCGCGGCTTCCCGCGCGTCCTGGCCGGAGATATACAGCGATGCAAGCTGGATATAACCCTTGTTGTTTGCAGGGTCAATTTCTATCGCGCGCCGGGCGGCCGCGCGCGCTTTTTCCGGCTGATTGATGATCTGATAAACCTGCGAGAGAATGATGGCGGCGTCGGCGGAGCGGGGATTGACGCGGCAGGCCTCTTCCATGACGGCAATGGCCTTGTCATTCTCGGCTCGTTTTATATGCTGGGCCGCCACGCGCAGATAAAGCGGTATTATTTCCGGCTCCAGTTCAGCCGCCCGCAGGTAGTTGGAAACCGCTCCGGCGGAATCCAAGCGGCCTTCGCGCAGAACCCCCGCGGCATAATTGGCCAGCGCCTCGGCCATGCGGGCGTCCTGCCGGGTGAAGTCCCCCTGGTCCCGGCCGGGGCTGGAACCGGCTTGCGGGAAAAGCGTCCGGCAGCCGGCCGGCAGGCCGGCCGCGGCAACGGCCGCCAAGAACAGCGCAACGGTGCGCGCTTGCGCTGTTTTTTTGTGTTTATTTATTGATGTTTTTATGGCGATCGGCCTTCCGCTGTTTCCGCCGTTTGTGCTTCGCCATTTTTTTTATCCGCCATTTTTTCAGTGAACCCATTTTTTTTCTCCTCCAATGCGTCTCTCGTATTTCGTGAAGCGTATTCCGCCGGATTTTTTGATCGTGTTCTCTAAAGCGGGCATGCCCGCAACCCAAATAAAAGAAAGATGTTTATCGCAGATACCACAGAATTCATAGAGAAATTCAAGCGATGATCTTGTTCAACGGAATCTCAATGATCCCCTCCGCTCCGGCCGCCTTCAGTTTCGGAATGATTTCGCGGACGATTCGTTCTTCAACCACCGACTCCACCGCCACCCATCCGCCGGCGCTGAGGGCATTGACGGTCGGCGCGTGCAGCGAGGGCAGAAGCGGAAGGATTTTGTTTATTTTTCCCGCGGCGGCGTTCATTTTCAGCAACACCCGCGTTTCGGCGGCCAGCGCTCCTTTCAGAAGCATGGCAAGTTGGCTGATTTTTTCGCGTTTCCATTTTGATTTCCAGGCCGATTTGTTGGCGATGAACCTGGTGGTTGATTCCAGCACCGTGGCGATGATGCGCAGGTTGTTGGCCCGCAGGGAAGAGCCGGTTTCGGTCAATTCCATGATCGCATCGCACAAATCCGGCGCCTTGACTTCGGTCGCGCCCCATGAGTATTCAACTTCGGCGCGCACGCCGTTTTTTTTGAGGAATTTTCTGGCCAGACCGACGGCCTCGGTGGCAATGCGTTTGCCGGCCAGGGCTTTTATGGTTTTAATCGGGGAATCATTCGGCACCGCCACCACCCACCGGACCGGGCGCAGTCCCCCCTTGGCGTAAATTAAATCGGTGATCTCAACGATGTCCGAGCCGTTTTCAACTATCCAGTCGTAACCGGTGATGCCGCAGTCAAGCACGCCCTGTTCCACGTAGCGGCTGATTTCCTGGGCGCGGATCAGGCGGGCGGCGATTTCCGGGTCGTTAATGGCCGGAACATAGGAGCGCTGGCCGATGGTCACCGTAAAACCGGCTTTTTTCAGCAAGTAACAAGTCGCATCCTGGAGACTGCCTTTCGGAAGACCGAGCACGATTTTCCGGTTGTTTTTGTTCGTTTCCTGTTTTTTTTTCATTTGGCTAAGGCGGCCGCGCCGTTCTCCTCAAGTTGCCGCTGGCACGTGGATTTTTTCACGGCCGGTCAATATCGCTTAACGTAACGATTTAAAATATAATAAAAAGAAGCGCCGCGTCTAGAATAATCTGCGCCGGGCGGGCTCGTTTTTTAACCGCGGAGCCTTTTGACGGCCGTTTGCAGCGCGGCGGGATAGGCGATGTATTCCTGTTCGTGGATGCGCGCGAGCAGCGTTTCCGGCGTGTCGTCCGCTTTCACCGCAACGGTTCTCTGCAGTATGACCGGCCCGGTATCCATGCCCTTGTCAACGTAATGCACGGTGCAGCCCGTTGTTTTTACGCCCGCGTCCAGCGCTTGTTTCCATGCTTCCAGCCCCGGGAAGGCCGGCAGGAGCGAGGGGTGAATATTGATGATCCGCCGCGGATAAGCCTGGAGCAGTTTTTGCTTTATAATCATCATGAATCCCGCCAGCACAACCAGCTCAACGCCGTAATGCCGCAGGCGCTCAATAACTTTCAGTTCGGCTTCGCCATCCAGCTTGGTCTTGAACGGCGCGGGGTCAACGTATTCTGCCGGCATGTTCAAGGCGCGCGCCCGTTCCAGGATGGGGGCGCCGGGAACATTTGACAGCACGCAGACGATGCGCGCGTTCACCTGGCCGGCCTGAATCGCTTTTGCGATCGCCTGAAAGTTCGTTCCCTGGCCCGAGCCCAGCACGCCCAGGTTGATTTTTTCGCTCGTTACGCTCATGGTTCGGAAGATTAGCATTGCCGTCCTGAAGATACAAGCGCATCTTGCCGGGAGCGCGGGCGTTTTTCAGTCCCCGCTTATCCCCGCCGAGTTATTTGCTTGCCAGGCCGCGCGGAAACCGATAAGAACAGCAACCACAAATGCATGGCATTTCAACCGCCGGTCAACTTTTAAGGCCCGAAGCGGGCGGTTAGCTCAACTGGCAGAGCGCCACCCTTACACGGTGGATGTTGTGGGTTCGAGTCCCTCACCGCCCACTCTTCAGTTTCCCGGCCGCGGGCGCTTCCGCCGTATCCGGCGCAGCATCAATGGTTTTTCGGGAAAACTTCCGGGGTGTGCCGCACGATCCTTCCTTCTATGAGATAAATCAGATCCTCGGCGATATTGGTGGCATGGTCCCCGATCCGTTCCAGATGCCGCGCGATGTGCATGATCTGCAGCATGGCTTCAAACCGCCCGGGATTTTGCATGATGACCTTCTTGACCTGCTGGAATATTTCCTGGTTCATGTCGTCAATTTCATGGTCGGCCGCGCATACTTCCCGGGCCGCCGATTCGTCAAGATTGACGAAAGCATCCAGCACCTTTTTCAGGAGGAGTTCGGTTTTATCGGCCATCTGTTCCAGCCGGACGGGGATGGCGACCCGCGGTTCCCGGCAGAGGGCGAGGGCGCGCTCGGCGATGTGCACCGCCAGGTCGCCGATCCGCTCCAGATCCTGGTTGATCTTGAGCACGGCCACGATGTAGCGCAGGTCGCTCGCCACGGGCTGGTGCAGGGCCAGTATTTTCAGGCATTCCTCCTCCACGTTGACCTCCATAACGTTGGTTTCCTTCTCGCGGGAGACCACGCGGCGGGCCGTTTCCCGGTCCTGGTTGTCGGCCGCCCGCACCGCCATGCGGACGTCGTTTTCCACCTTGGCGCTTAGCCCCAGGATCTGCCGCTTCAGCTTTTCAATTTCCTTCTGCAGTTGAACGTTCATGCGCCCTCCTATGCTTTACCCGAAACGGCCGGTGATGTAATCGTCGGTCTGTCTGTTTTTCGGTTTTGTGAAAATTTCCTTCGTCGGGCCGAATTCAACCAGGGCGCCTTCGTAGAGAAAGGCGGTGAAATCCGAAACGCGCGCCGCCTGTTGCATATTGTGGGTTACGATGATGATCGTGTACTTCCCGCGCAATTCGGCGATCAGGTTTTCTATGCGCAGGGTTGCCCGCGGGTCCAGGGCCGAGGTGGGCTCGTCCATGAGCAGGATTTCCGGGCCGACCGCCAGCGCCCGCGCGATGCAGAGCCTTTGCTGCTGGCCGCCGGAAAGCGCGAGCGCGTTGTCGTTCAGCCGGTCCTTGACTTCCTCCCACAACGCGGCGTCAACCAGGCTCCTCTCCACGGCCAGCTCCAGTTCGCTTTCTTTCATCCGGCTGTGCAAACGCCGCCCGTAGGCCACGTTGTCAAAAACGCTTTTCGGGAAAGGATTGGGTTTCTGGAAAACCATGCCGATTCGTTTCCTTAACATGACCACGTCCACCTCCGGGCTGTAGACGTTCTGTCCGTCAAAGACAAGTTCGCCGGCGGCCCGGCAGCCCGGCACTAGGTCGTTCATCCTGTTTATGGCCCGCAGAAAGGTGCTTTTGCCGCAGCCGCTCGGGCCGATGATGGCCGTTACCTGCCCGGCCGGAATGTTGAACGACACATTCTTGACCGCCTGGTTGGCGCGGTAAAAAACGGAAAAATATTTCGCGGCAACGTGCGTCCGCTCCGGCGGCGATGCGTTATTTTGTGTTTTCGGCATGGTTAACCCCCGTTTGGCGATGCGTGTTTCGTCTTCCGGAATCGCCGCATAGGGATGCGGCCTGCATTGCTCAAATACAGTTGCCGCCTTTGGCGGTCTTCATCCTTTCAAACGTCTTGATATTCTCGCCCGCATGATTATCGCGGCCAGGTTCAGGATCAATACCAACGCGACCAGGGTCAGCACGAGGCCGTACTGCACGTGCCGGATTTCATCCGCCGCCTCGTGTTCCGTGGCCAGGTTGTAAATGTTCCAGGAGAGGGCCGGGGTCGGCTGGCTGAAAACCTGCCAGAGCGCGAGCGGTTTGCCAACGCTGACCGCCGCCGTGAAAATGATCGGCGCGGTTTCGCCGGCGGCCCGTCCCATGCTGATGACCGTGCCGGTAAGAATGCCCGGCAAAGCCGCCGGCAGAATGACGCTCGCGATCACGCGTCCGCGGCCGGCGCCCAGGCTGAGCGCCGCCTCCTTGTATGTTTTCGGAACCGATCGGATCGCCTCCTCGGAGGCGCGGATCAGGGTCGGCAGAATCATCAGGGCCAGCGTCAGGGCGCCGGCCAGGACGCTTTTTGAGCTGGAGACTTTCAAGGTGTTGATAAAAAAAGCCAGGCCGAAGAGGCCGAAGACAATGCTGGGCACGCCTGCGAGAGTATTTATGCAGGTGCGCAGGAAACCGGTCAACCGGCTCTCGCGGGCGTATTCCGTCAGATAAATCGCGGCCATGACCCCCATCGGCAGGGCAAACAGCATGGCGCCGGCGGCGAGGTAAAGGGTGCCGAGAATTTCAGCCAAAATGCCGCCGAAAAAGTGCGCATCAAGGGATACATCCGTTAAAAAACGCCAGTAAAATGTCCGGCGCGGCAGCAGCATTTTTTTCGTGTTTTGCTCAAGGTAAGCAAAGAGGGGTTCCAGGGATGTGCCCGCAAATTCAGCGGCGCGTTTTTTCAATATTTTGACGCCGCCGCGGTCCGGGTTGGAGTAGTCCCATTCTTCCGCATGGAGCGCGTTTTGCAGTTTGACCAGCGCGCGGTCCCAGCGCGTTTGCCCGTACCGGTCGCGCATGAGAATCGGCTTTGGCGCGCCCGGTTCGGGGCCAAGCAGGCCGCGCAGCGCTTTTTTCAGGTTGCGCAAAGACGCGGCGTGCTTTTTTCTCTCCTGTTCTTCGCCGTCCTCAAGTTGTTTTTCAAATTCGGCGATCATCCGGTAAAGGGGTGCGCGCGCCAGGCGGGAGGCATTCCGTTCGGCTTCAATCTCCGCCCGGTTGCCGCGTCCGAATTGCTCCAGTATCATCCGCCGGTGCTCAATTGTGGCGGCAAAATGGAACGCGCCCCATCCGCGCGCCAGCATGGGGGCGAGCAGGATGACCAGGGCGGCGGTCATCAGGAAAATCGCAATGGCCCCGGTCCAGGAAAACGAGCGGTCCAGGATTTTTCTTGTTTTTAATTGCATGTTTTTTTGTCAGGCCGCGTTTCTTTTGCGCGCGCGGCTGATGAGCCGCTCGCTCATTAAATTGATTCCGAAAGAAAAAACCAGCAGACAGAATGCCATCGCAAAAAGCACGTGATACCGGCCCGAACCGGTAACATGGTCGGCCTCGCCCATATCGCCGGCGATTGTTGCGGTCAGCGTGCGCACGGGTTCCATAAAATTATACCAGGGCCGGGGAATCTGGGCCGCGTTGCCGGAGGCCATCCAGACCACCATGGTTTCCCCGACCGCGCGCATGACGCCCAGCATGACGGCCGCCATAATGCCGCTGCCGGCCGCGGGCAGAACGACTTTCAGGATGGTTTCGGCGCGGGTCGCCCCCAGGGCGTAACTGCCCTCGCGCAGTTCGCGCCCGACCGCCTGCAGGG
The DNA here is from genome assembly GCA_028715905.1 of Kiritimatiellia bacterium. Taxonomy (NCBI): domain Bacteria; kingdom Pseudomonadati; phylum Kiritimatiellota; class Kiritimatiellia; species Kiritimatiellia bacterium. The sequence goes on along the minus strand of JAQUQV010000001.1, from coordinate 63,564 downwards.
CGTCCTCGGAAACGCTGACAATGGTCGGTATGGCCATGATGCCCAGGATTATGGAGACATTCAGCGCGTTCGTGCCGCTGACAATGCGCAGCGCATTCAGCGCATTGGCGATTATGGCCAGCCCTGTCAGCGTCCCGCCGCCCGCGACGATTGCCACTGTCCAGCGCGCGGCGGTGCGGTATTTTTCACAAATCCTTTCGCTGAGGACATCGCTCATGACAATTGTCGTCAGCGCCGCCACGGGCAATCCGATGATCCATGCGGCCGCCGCGAGCAGTTGGCCGCCCTTTTGCTGGAGGAGCGGCGCGAGCACGACCAGGGCGAAAAAACCGTAAGCTACCGAAGGAATGGCGGCGAGCATTTCCATGACTGGTTTGAGAGTCTGGCGCAGGCTGAACGGCATGACGTCGCTGATGCAGACTGCGGCGGCGATTCCCAGCGGCACGGCCACCGCGCCGGCGCCGAGGGTTACCATGGCGCTGCCGTAAAGAATTGCCAGCGCGCCGAATTCCGGTTCATTGGCGGAAGGATACCAGCGAACGCTGGTGAAAAACTCACGCAGGCTTTCGTGCCGGAAAAACGGCCAGGCGTCACGGGCTATGAATATAAAAATAAACAGGACCGCGAGCATGGAAAGAGATGTGACTGCCAGCAGGAAGGATTTTCCCAGCACGGTCATAAGCCGTTGCTGCCGCTGTGCCCGGTTGGACAAAAGCAATGAAGCGGTATGTGCTTTCATGCCGGGCATTTGATTGTTTGTTTGCATGATTTTAACAACTTCAAACAACGGCACAGGCGGCCGCGCCTCTCTCCTGCGCCGGCCGCCCATGTCTATCCAACCGCCCTGTTATTTCAACGGGACAAAACCCGTATCTTCAATGATCTTCTTTCCGTCCGGCGTATTGGCTAGATCAATGAATTCGCTGAGCGGCGTTTCCGGCCGCGGCCGGCCGGCGGTGTACATATATAACGGGCGCGCAATGGGATAAGTCTTGGCGACCACGGTCTCAGGCGTGGCTTCCATTCCGTTGACTTTCACCGGCTTGACGCCTTCCCGGAAAGCCAGGCCCACATAACCGATTGCGCCCGGCGTGCTCAACACCCGCTGGCGGATGGCGCCGTTACTGCCGACGTATTCGGTTTTTCCCGCTATTTTTTCCCTTTTCATAACCAGGCTTTCAAACGTTTCGTAGGTGCCGCTGTTTGTGTCGCGGCTGATCGCCACGATCGGCAGGTCCGGGCCGCCCAGCTCCTTCCAGTTCGCGATCTTGCCGGTGTAAATATCTTTAATCTGCGCAACGGACAGATCTGCAACAGGATTACTATTGTGAACCACCACGGCAATACCATCCATGGCAACAATATGCTCAACTGGCAGTACTCCCGCGCCTTTTGCCGCCTCTATTTCAGATGATTTCATCGGTCTTGACATGGCGCCGATGTCGCAGGCTTCGTTAATGATGCCTTTGGCGCCGTTGCCGCTTCCGGATTCGCTCACCGTGATGTTCACTTCCGGATGTTTCGCCATGTAATATTCGGCGAACGCCTTGGCGATCGGTCCGACCGTGGTGGAGCCGTCAATCACGATTTTATGCGCGTCTTTGGCAACCGCCGTTCCGCCGGCGATCATTATGGCCATTGTTAGCGTCGCGGTTATTTTTCTTGTTTTTTTCATGTTTTTTCTTCTCCTTCTTCCTTCCTTTTACCGCCAGTTAAACAAACAAATGTTATCCTGGCATTAGGACTATTGGTTCAAGACCGCCATGTTCCGCTTCCATATGCAGGATGTTTCTGGTTTTCACGCCGGAATCCTTCTTATGTCATTCAGAATGTCGCCTGCAGATCAATCTGTAGACGATTATAATCCGTTTCTTTTGCGGGATCGGATATGCGTTTTGTGTCCATAAAGAAAGTTGCGGCAACCTGCAGGTATTTGTTAATCTGATATTTGCCGTAGAACCGGCTGCCCTTGCCGTCGGTGCCGCCGCCCCAGCGGTCGGAATCGGTCCACATGCCGAGCGTGGCGTCCTTTTCAAGTTTGGCATAGCTGTAACCGCATTCAAAGGTCTTCGGGTTTTTGGCCTTGCCCAGGGCTATGCCGCCCATGTAACCGTTTTTATAATCGTCGGCTTTGGGATTGGTCAGCGCCTGGCCGAAGATTTTCACGGGAATATTCCAGACAAACATGTCCAAATTGCCGAATCCCATAATGGGGGTAAATTCGCAGGCCCAGGCTTTGTTGGTTACCCCGTCTGTAACCGTGCCGGCGATGGCGCTGTTGCCGTAGGAATTATTCTGGTCTTGCCAGTCAATCACGTCATAGCCCTTGAAATTCTGGTAGGCCGAGTAACTCCCGCCGACGGTCAGGCTGATTTCCGGCATGAACGCGAACTTGAGCGCGCCCTGGCCGATCCAGGCGGCGGCGTTGGGCTGGGAATTGCGGTCCTTGATATAAAGTCCCTCGGCATTGGCGAGGAAAGTCAGCCAGTCGTTGCCGCATTTCCCTCTGGCGGCGAGGCCTTCCGGGGTTAGATCGGAATCCCAGACCAGGTCGTCATTGCCGTAATTGATCAGGGGATTGCTCATTTTTCCGCCGATCAGGTTCAGGCCGTAGAGGTCATTTTTCAGAAGGGCGTAATCCAGGTAGGCCTGGTCCAGGCGGAATTCCTTTTTCTGGAAACCGTCGCCGAGCGTCGCGTTTCCGGAAACAGGATCTGCGCCGCCGGTTGAAATCCGGAGGCCGGCTTTCAGGTCATCCGCTTGCGCCTCCGCCCCGAGCCGCGCGCGGATGCGCATGCGGTCGCGGGTGTAATGTTCGCCCGCCGAATTTTTCCTGGAATCGTCGTTGATTGTTTCCAGCCGCAGGCGCACGTCGCCCTTGAATTTCACGTAATCGGTCCAGCTTTGGGTTTTTGGCGCCGCAACAACCGCGGCGGGCGCCGCCGCCGGCTCCGGAAGTTTTAACTCGTTTGTCTGCGCGCCGGCGGCCGCGGTCAATCCTATTGCCGCCAAAACCGCCGCGAGCGGACTCATTGCCGGTTGTTTTCTTCTCATCTTTTCCTTTCTTTCGGTTGTGTTGTTTCCGCCGCGCGTTCCGCGTTGTGCGGAAGCTTTTTGATCGCGGCGGGACACGCCCGAATTACGGGAAAAGTTAAAAGAGGCCGGTTAGGATAAAATGAGCGGCGGGTTAAAATTTCGTTAAAACCTTATTTTGCGCGTCCGCATGCGCAAAATTAAGGTCATAGCCGCAAACAGGATTCGCCCTTATTTTTTTGTCAAATAGCTTTGATCTTTGCGGCCGGATGATTTATAAATGCAGGACTGTTTTTTGGGGGTTGCAACGGATGCGACATTTCAGCGCCCATCGTCTATCGGTCAGGACACCAGGTTTTCATCCTGGGAAGAGGAGTTCGACTCTCCTTGGGCGCGTTTGTCGGCTGAAAGGTTATGCCTCTCCGCCGGCGGCGGTTACGGGGGCGGTCAAGCTTTTTTCCGCGGCATGCGCAAAAACGATTTTGAATGTTGCGCCCGGCCCGCCGGTGATTTCCAGCGTTCCCTCCAGTTGATTGACGAAAGTGCTTACCAGCTGCATCCCCAGCGACTTTGTCTTGCGGCAGTCTATGCCGGCCGGCAGTCCGATGCCGTTGTCGCTCACGGTAAGGACATAGCGTCCGTCCCGGTCGTCTTTCATTTCCACGGTGATTTTGCCGTCCGCGGGGCGGTTTTCCGGGAAGGCGTGTTTCAGCGAATTGACGACGAGCTCGTTGGCCAGCAGGGCGCAGGGAATGGCCTGGTTGATGGGCAGGTAAACGTTTTTGGCGTTTACGGCGACTGTTACCGAAGCGGGATGCTTCAGGTACATGCGGCTGATATGGCCGGTCAGGCTTTCCAGATAATTGCCGATGTCAATCCTGGTCATGTCGCCCCACTGGTACATTTTTTCGTGGATCATGGCGATGGTCTTAATCCTGTTCTGGCATTCCTTGAGCAGACCCACGGCGTCGGGATCGGCGATGTTGTGCAATTCCAGGTTAATCAGGCTGCTGATTACCTGCAGGTTGTTTTTGACCCGGTGATGGATTTCTTTCAGCAGTATTTCCTTTTCATAGTTGGCTTTCAACAGTTCCTTTTCGCGCCGGACAAGATGCTTGTTGGCGGCTGATAACTGCTTGTTGGCGGCAAGGAGTTCGGCCGCCGCCAGCTTGCGGTCGGTGATGTCAATAATCATGCTGACTGCGGCGCGGCCATCGGTGAATTCCACGGGCCGGGAATGGATGGAAACCCATTTCGTTTCGCCGGTTTTGGCGGTGAAACGGCAGTCGTATATGGGCAGGATGGTTTCGGGAAACCCCGCTTGGTTTCCGCGGAGCTGTTCCGCGCAAAAGGCGCGGTCTTCGGGGTGGATGATCCGCAGGTATTCTTCAATGTTCCATCCCGTTATTTCCGGCAGGCTGTATCCCGTTATTTTTGTCCACCCGTCGTTGACAAACAGGACCAGGCCGTCCTTTATGATCTGGATGCCGACCAGCGACTGCTCGGTGATGGTGCGGTATTTTCTTTCGCTTTCGCGCAGCGCCGTTTCCGACCGCATTTTGGCGATGGCCGTTCCGATCTGGCGGCCGATGGAAAGGAGCAGGCCTTTTTCATTTTCGTTGAAGGTGTGTCCCATGGTGTTGACGAGCACCAGCGCGCCGATAATTCTGTCCCGGCAGACGAGCGGTATGCGCGCCACGCTCTGCTTGTTCCAGCGCGATCCGCTTTCGGAAGATATGGTTGAATAGTCGTCGGTGAAAATCGGCTTGCCTTCAAGAAACAGCATCCGGCAATTGGCGGAGGCAAGCGGCAGCAGCCCGTATTTTTTGAGGAAATCTTCCGGCAATCCCTGGTGGCAGACCAGTTCGGCCGTTGCGGCGTTGGAATTAACCAGATAAATGCCTCCGCCTTCAAATGAGACCATTTCCATTGACGATTTCAATAATTCATTGAGCAACATGCCGAGATTGTCCACCCGGTTTACCGCCGTAATAATCCGGTTCAGAATTTCAAGCTTGCGGGCGTGTTCCGTCAGTTGTTCTTCTGCGTTTTTGCGTTCCGTTACGTCGCAGACCAGGCCGTCATAGGACACCAGGCGGCCGGAGGAGTCAAAATGCGGGACCGGCGTGTTGCGCACCCAGCGGACCTGCCCGTTTTTGTGATAAATGCGGTGTTCAATCGGCTGGATGTTTTTCCCGTTCAAAATGCCCTGCGCCTGTTGCATAACGGCCGGCCGCTCGTCCGGGTGGACCATTTTGAACCAGAGGTCCTGGTCATCCTGGTAGTCCTGAGAGGAATAACCGGTAACCGCGACGCAGTTCGGACCATGCCGGGTGCGGACGGCCCGTCCGTTTTCAACGTCTACCGTGTAAATGTAATCGGTAATTGCCTCAACCAGCCGGCGGTAACGTATCTCTTTTTCCTGGAGGGCGGTTTCTGTTTCCTTGCGCGCGGTTATGTCCGTGTGGACGCCAAATACCGCGATCAGTTGGCCGTCGTTGTCTTTGACCGCATCGGCGCGGAGGAGGACGGAGATGATTTTTCCGGCCCGGCTGCGCATTTCAATCTCGCCGTGCCATGAGCCGCCGGCCAGAATTGATTTAAACACCTCCCGGTGCTGGGCCGGATTGTTATAAATGGCGGCGACGCCGGCGTTCTGAAGTTCCCGGACGGTATATCCGAAGAGGCTGCGGAAAGCCTCGTTCTGGTAAAAATGAATGCCGCGCATGTCGGCTATGCCGATGGCGTCCCCGGCGCTGTCCATGGCCGCCTGAAAAAGCCTGAAATTTTTTTCCGTTTGCCGCTGGAGCATGATGTGGCCGAGGTTGCCGGCAATGGCGGCGAGAATTGAGGTTTCAGCCGGCGTCCATGCCCGTTCCCGCCGGCAATCGTCAAAACCGATGAACCCCCAAAGCTGTTCCCGGATTTTTATCGGCACGGCCAGAAGGGAGACGATATCCTGCGGCGCCAGCAGTTGTTTTTCCGCTTCCGGAAAATCGCGGATCAGGCCTGAAACCGGTTGTCCGGCGGAAAGCGTTTCATACCAGCGCTTAAACTCCGGAAAATAGGAAAGATTTTGCATGGCGGGATTTGCAATCTGCGCGGAGACGCCGGTGCGGGTCCATTCATAGCGTTGGCTGGTGAGCTGCTCGCCGGCCCGGCGGCCGGGGTGGTTTTCAAAAATATAAACCCGGTCCACATCGGCCGCCCCGCCGATTGCTTCCAGGACGCGGGCGATATTGCCTGCTGAATCCTGGCTGGATAAAAGAATGCTGATTGCCTCGGTTGAGGCGCGCCACAGGCGGTTGCTTCGTTGGAGCAGGTCAATTTCCGCGGTCGTTATGGTGTTTGTTGCCGCCACAATTGCCTTGATATGTAAAAACGAATTTTGATCCTTATTGACATTATTATATTAACCGCCGGCAATGTTCAATTCTTTTTTCGGCGTCCGGTTAACATGAAATGATGTGGAATGGAATTGACAACTCGTGAATGCCGCGCTTAAATTGTCCAATTGCGTTTCCGCTCCTTGCAAGGCGGGAACGTTTCGCGGGAGGAGTCAGGCCAATGGCAGACAAAAACGATGCCGTCAGTAAAATTGACGTGGAATACGTGGCTGAGCTTGCCAGGATTTCGCTTAGTGCGGAAGAAAAGGCGCTTTTCCAGCAACAGCTGGAGAAAATTGTTGCCTATGTCAACGATATTTCCATGGTTGACGTGGAGAATGCGCCGCCTACGGCTCATTCAACGGCGGATCAAAATGTTTTCCGCCGCGATGAATGCCGTCCCGGCTTGGACCGGGACGCCGTGTTGCATAACGCGCCGGTCCATGACGGCCGGCAGTTCCTTGTTCCGAAAATCGTTTGATTTTTAAGGCAATGAAGGCGTGGCATGAACAGAATATGGCTGAAGTCAGCGCGTTGCTGCGGGAGCGCAAGTGTTCTTCCCTGGAACTCGTTCAGGAATTGATCGCGGTCATCCGCAAAAACGATTCGCAAATAGGCGCCTTTGTCAGTCTGGATGAAGAATATGCGCTCGCCCAGGCGCGCCGGGCGGACGAACTCCGCCGGAAGGGAACGGAACTCCCTCTTTTGGGAGTTCCGCTGGCCGTTAAGGACCTTATCAACGTCCAGGGCCAGACCTGCACGTGCGCCTCTCGGATTCTTTCCGGTTATGTCGCTCCATACGATGCCACTGTGATCGCGCGGCTGCGCAGGGAAGGGGCCGTGTTTCTGGGGCGGACCAACATGGACGAATTTGCGATGGGCGCCTCTACCGAAAATTCGGCTTATAAAATAACGCGAAATCCGTGGAACCGGGATTATGTCCCGGGCGGTTCCAGCGGCGGCTCGGCCGCGGCGGTGGCCGCCGATGAAACCATTGCCGCGCTGGGCAGCGATACCGGCGGTTCGGTGCGCCAGCCCGCTTCATTTTGCGGATGTGTGGGCTTAAAACCCAGCTACGGCCGCGTCTCGCGCTACGGCCTTACGGCTTTTGCCTCATCTCTGGATCAGATCGGCCCCATGACGAAATGCGTCCGGGATGCCGCCATCCTTCTGAAAACAATCGCGGGACATGACGAGCGCGATTCCACCTCGGCGAAAATTACCGTCCCGGATTATGAAAGCGGCCTGCGGACCGATTTGAAAGGATTGAAAATCGGCCTGCCAAAGGAGTATTTCATTGACGGCATGGACGCGGAAGTTGAAAAATGTGTCCGGGCGGCGGTCGCCGAATGCGAAAGGCTGGGGGCCGCAATTGTTGATGTGAATCTGCCCATGACCCCCCATGCGGTGGCCGTTTATTACATCATTGCATGCGCCGAAGCTTCCGCCAATCTGGCCCGCTTTGACGGTGTGCGTTATGGCTGCCGGGCGAAAAACGCGGACGATCCGTATGAAATGTATTGCCGCACGCGGGCGGAAGGATTCGGCGCTGAAGTCAAAAGGCGGATTATCCTGGGAACATACGTTTTGAGCAGCGGCTATTATGACGCCTATTACCTGCGGGCGCAGAAAGTGCGCACCTTGATCCGCCGCGATTTTGAAAGGGTTTTTGCCGAAGAATGCGACGTTTTGCTGGCGCCGGTGGCGCCGGCCCCCGCCTATAAAATAGGTGAAAAGATTGAGGACCCGTTACAAATGTATTTGGGAGATATTTTCACCATCCCCGCCAATCTGGCCGGGATCTGCGCCTTGTCCGTTCCCTGCGGTTTCACGGCGCAAAATCTCCCGGTGGGACTGCAGATTCTGGGGCCGGCCTTCCGCGAAGATGTGCTTTTGCGCGCCGGTTATGCCTATGAACAGGCCGCGCAGTGGCATCTGCGGCGGCCGGACGTAAAAAAATGAGTATGAAATTTCTGGCGACCATCGGACTTGAAGTGCACGTGCAACTGCTGACCAGGACAAAAATGTTCTGCGCCTGCAAAACCGATTACGGCGCCGGGGAAAACACCCAGGTCTGTCCGGTCTGTCTCGGTTATCCCGGGGCCTTGCCGGTGATCAACGAGGAAGCCGTCCGCCTGACCGTTTTGACCGGCCTCATGCTTGGCTCAAAAATCAACCGCTTCAGCAAGTTTGACCGCAAAAATTATTTTTACCCGGACATGCCTAAAAATTACCAGATTTCCCAGTACGATTGCCCGTTTTGCGTCGGCGGCGCCGTGGAAATCACTTGCGGCGAAAAGGTCAAAAAAGTGTCTTTGACGCGCATTCACCTGGAGGAAGATGTCGGGAAAAACATGCACATCGGCGAATTGAGCAGCGTTGATTTTAACCGCGCCGGCCATCCGCTCATGGAGGTTGTAACCGAACCTGACATGGCTTCGCCGGAAGAAGCCTTTGCCTTTCTGCTGGCCCTGAAACAGATTTTAAACTACGGCCTTGTCAGCCGCTGCAATCTGGAAGAAGGAAACGTGCGCTGCGATATAAACTGCAGCATCCGCCCCGAAGGCCGGGAGCGTCTGGGCGTTAAAACCGAAATAAAAAACCTTAATACTTTCAAGGGGGTCTTCCAGGCCTTGAATTACGAAATCGCCCGGCAGACGGAAGTGTTGAATTCCGGAGGCATGATCACCCAGGAAACGCGGCGCTGGGACTCGGAACGGGGGGTAACCGAAAGCATGCGCTCCAAGGAGGAAGCCCATGATTATCGTTATTTTCCGGACCCGGACCTCCTGCCGGTGCTCTTGAGCCGGGAGCAGATTCAGCTCTGGGAAAAGGATATCCCCGAACTGCCGCGCCAGCGGTGCGCGCGCCTCGCGCGCCAGTATGCAATCCCCGAGTATGACGCCAAGGTGTTGTCGGCCGACAAGGACCTCGCCGATTTTTTTGAGAAGGCCGCCGGCCTCTCGGTTAACCCGAAGGCGGTTTCCAATTTTGTCATGACCGAGATGCTCCGCCTGCTTGCCGAAAAGGAAATGGAGATCAAGGACGCGCAGATCACGCCGCAGTCCCTCGCGGAACTCGTGAAACTGGCGGACGAGGGGAAAATCAATTCCAACAGCGCCAAGCAGATTTTCGCGGCGCTGTTTGAAAAAGGCGGCGCCCCCGGCCGGTTGATGGAAGCCATGGGGCTCGTCCAGGTGAGCGATGCGGGTGAAATTGAAGATTTTGTCCGGAAAGCCATGGAGAGCAATCCCAAATCTGTGTCCGACTACCGGGCCGGGAAAGAGGCGGCCCTGAAATACCTGGTTGGCCAGGTCATGCGCCTGAGCCGCGGCAAGGCCAATCCGCAAATGGCACGGGAGTTGTTGAAACAAAAGCTGGGATGAAATTTTTTTTCAAGGGAGTCAAATTGATCAGACTGAATTCCGCCCGTTTTTTTATCTTTTTGTTTTCCGTCTTTCTTTTGGTTTCAAAAGCGCCCGGCGCTATGCCTGAAAACATAATGATAGATGATTTTGAGACTCTTAACGGCTGGACGAACGCGAGCGCCACGGCATCTTTTGAAAGATGCGCAGGGGAAAAGCCGGGAAATTCGGCGATAAAAATCAAAATGCCGGGTATTGTCCGCAAAAACTACGGGAAATATTGGTTTCCAGGGAGCGACAAGATGGACATGGATGGATTTGAGGGGATATCCTTCAAGGTCAAGGGGGATGGTTCCGATAATTACGGATATATAACGGCATCAGACAGATATGGATATTCATACGCCTGCGCTTTTTCGCTGAAGAATACCCAATGGCGCCCGTTTTGCGTCGGCTGGTCCGACTTCATTCCGCAGGGCGATTTTGAGCCGGTTAATTTCAGCGGAACGGCCCTCGTCCCGAGCGGTCTGATTAATTTTCAATTCGGCACTGGGTGGAAAATTTCGCACAACAATAAAAACATCCCGGTTCATGAATTCTGCGTTGATGACTTGATGTTTGAAGGTAAAATAAAAGACCAAGCGGTGAAAGCCAAAACGTTTCTTCCGTTTGAAACAGTTTTGGCCAAACTCCGGGATAAAAAGCCGGTCAGGATATTCTGCATTGGCGACTCCATCACGGTCGGAGTGGGGCTGAAAAACATGGATCGCGACCGATATGCAAAAGCGCTGGAAACAATGCTCAGGGAAAAGTTCGGTTACGGTGAAATATACTCGGAAAGCAAAGCCGTCGGAGGTTCCGATCTTGTATGGGCGCGGACTTGGCTGCCCAGGGATTTTGACGGGGCGAAGCCCGATTTGGTGATCATTCATTTCGGTTACAATGACAAATCCAGGAAATTTTCGGCGGAGTCTTTCGGCAAATCGCTGGATGATTACCTGGACAGGATCGCCGGCGACACAAACGGGCGGACGTCAATCCTGCTGCTGGCGACGATGCCCGGAAGGGGGCCGAGATTCAACATGCTTGACGATTATGCCGCGATGGTAAAAGTTGTTGCAGGGGCAAGAAAAACGGCTTGTGTTGATCTGCATGAAACCTTTAAAAAAATGGGAAAAAACGGCGTTGTGAATTATTTTGCCGATTTGGCGCATCCTAACGAAAAAGGACACGAGCTGGTCGCGCGTAAAATATGTGAAATGTTTTGCGGCGAAAGACAGGCGGCGCCGTGCGTTTGCCCTTGAAAAAAGAATTGAATGTATAAAACAGGAAAAAGGGAAAACCGCATGAAAAAAAAACATAATGCCGCGGCATTGGCGGGGGTGTTGGGCGCGTCATTTTTGTTCGCAATGTTATCGTCCGCCGCGCCGGTTGATGGGGCGTCCATCCGATTGCGCAATGCCGTCATTGACACCTCGCCCGCCGCGCGGCAGGCCCGGAGCGGTTTGTTCAAGCCGCAGGATAAAGTCGCCGCCGATTCCGGCTCCATGTTTGTCCAATCCGACGACCCGGACGCTCGCCGGCTGTTCATTATCCAGTTTGCCGGTCCGGTCCGCCAGTTATGGAAGGAAGCGGTGGAGCAAACCGGCGCGCGTCTGGGCGGTTATCTGCCTGAAAACGCCTTTATCGCGGAATTGACCCGGGCCCAGCTTGGCTTGGTCGCCGAACTGGAATGCGTGCGCTGGATAGGGGCTTTCCAACCCGATTACAAGATTGATCACGGTCTGGGGCGCCGTTTTGCCCTGGCGCGCCAAACGGGCGGCACGGCGGGCGCCGCAATTGAAAATTTTACAATCCAGACTTTTTCCGCCGAAACGGTTTCAGTGGTGCGCGATGTTATCCTGGCAAAAAACTGCCGGGTTTTTTCGGTTGCGGCGGCGGGCCGCCGCGGTTTGATCCGCGCCCGGATGCCGGTCGCAACCGCGGCTGAACTGATCGCGCTTCCGGAAGTTGAATTCATTGAAATTTATGTCGCCCCCCGGTTGCACAACAATATTGCCACGGATGACGAACATATGAACGTCCGGAACCTGTGGACAAACAGCAATCTTACGGGCGCGGGGCAGATTGTGGCCGTGGCCGACACCGGTTTGGATACCGGCGACGCCGACACGATTCATCCTGATTTCAGCAACCGCATCGTCGCCGCATTTGCCCTCGGCCGGCCGGAAAGCAACGATTGGTCTGATGCGACTTCGCATGGCGGCCATGGCACGCATGTGGCCGGGTCCGTGCTGGGCAGCGGTGTGGCCTGGAGCAATGGTTTGTTCCGCGGCGCGGCCTATGAGGCGTCCCTGGTCTTTCAAAGCGTCATGGATAATGCGGGGAGACTGGGCGGGCTCCCCGACGTATTGACAAATCTTTTCTATCAGGCATATACCAACGGCGCCCGTCTGCATAACAACAGCTGGGGGTCTTCCGTCGCCGGGAGATACGACGCCGAGTCGCAATATGCCGATCAGTTCATGTGGGATGTGCGGGACATGCTCGTTGTGTTTTCCTCCGGCAATGAAGGGATAGACGCCGACCGTGACGGCGTAATTGATCCTTCTTCCGTTGGTTCGCCCGGTACCGCCAAGAATGTTCTTACCGTGGGCGCGTCCGAGACCGACCGGCCTTCCGGCTCGGGGGGGTACTCGGCTGAAATATACGGAGATGTCTGGCCCCGTGATTATCCGGTTGATCCGATTCGGGGAGACCTGATCTCCACCGCCTTTGAAACGCACCAGGGCATGGCGGCTTTTTCCAGCCGCGGCCCGTGCCTTGACGGGCGCTTCAAGCCGGATATCGCGGCGCCGGGCACTGATATCGTTTCCTGCCGTTCCCGCATGCCGGGCGCCAGTATTGCCTGGGGCACGGGGGTGGGCGTATTGGGCAATGCCGCCAGCAATTTTTATGTATTCAGCGGCGGCACAAGCATGTCCGCCCCCCTCACGACCGGCGCGGCCGCCTTGATGCGCCAGTGTCTCCAGCAACACTGCGGCTTTGCATCCCCGAGCGCGGCATTGATGAAGGCGATTCTTCTCAACGGGGCCCGCTCCCTGTCGCCCGGCCAGTACGGCGCCGGCCGGTACCGCGAAATTCCGAATGCGCGGCCGAACAATGTTGAAGGCTGGGGGCAGGTGGACATGGATAACACCCTTTTTCCCGGGGGGGACAAGACCAATGTTTATTATGATGTGACCAATGCGGCCGGCGCGCTGGTTACGGGGGCCGCTAAAATTTATTCGTTTGCCCTCTCCGGGACCAATACGGTCAATATCACTTTGTGCTGGTCCGATTATCCGGCCACGCTCGCGGCCGCGAAACAACTGGTCAACGACCTTGATTTGACCGTCAAAACGCCCGATGGCGTTACCCATTATCCCAACGGATTGGCAGAGGCCGACCGAATCAACAACGTGGAAAGCGTTGATGCCGCCTGCGCCGTTACCGGAACAGTTCAGATCACGGTCCGCGGCCACAACGTTCCGAACGGCCCCCAGCCTTATGCTTTGGTCATTCGCGGCGAGGGCGCGCCGTCAAAAACACAAGCATATGCCGACCCGGCCGTGGTAATCGGCGGCAACTGGTATGTCTGGTTTTACAGCAGCGGGTATCAAATGTCCGGTCCCTATAATTTCGGCGTGTCCGGGGTTCCGGTGGCCGGCGATTTTGACAACGACGGCTCGGCCGACCCGGCCGTAACGGTCGGCCCATGGTGGTATATCTGTTTTTCCAGCCTGGGGTATCAATTGGGCGACGGTCCGTTCAATTTCGGCGTGTCCGGAGTTCCGGTGGCCGGCGATTTTGACAACGATAGATTCGCCGACCCGGCCGTAGTTGTTAATTCCCTGTGGTATATCTGGTTTTCCAGCCTGAAATATCAACTGGGCGACGGGCCGTTTGATTTCGGCGTTTCTGGTTTACCCGTGGCGGCCGATTTTGACAACGATGGTTCGGCGGACCCGGCCGTGGTGTCCGCCAATGGCGGATTGTGGTATATCTACTTCAGCAGCGCCGGTTACCAGCTGGCCGGCGGGCCGTTTGATTTTGGCGTGTCCGGGGTTCCGGTGGCCGGCGATTTTGACGGCGATGGCTCGGCGGACCCGGCCGTGGTGTCCGCCAATGGCGGATTGTGGTATATTTATTTCAGCAGCGCCGGTTATCAGCTGGCCGGCGGGCCGTTTAACCTTGGAATGACCGGGACGCCGGTGGCCGGCGATTTTGACGGACAATAATCGGTCGGACTGAAGTAACAATTGAATGCTTGAGGTTGGAGGCCCAGATACTGTATTCTGCTTGTCGGCACGGAGGATTAATTGACCTCAAACGATGATTATATTCTGGAGATCCTGAGGGACGTCGGGCTTCTCAAGATTGAACAAATTGAGGAAGCCCGCGCCATGGCCGGAGAACACCATGGAAGCCTGCTGGACGTGCTGATTGAAAGGGGCACGCTCTCCAAAATGGAGGTTTTGAAGACCGTGGCCATGCAGCTCGGGATGGACGTGGTGGTTCTATCGGAGCGCGACGTTTCGCAGGAGGTTATCAGCCAGGTGCCGGCGGCCATTGCGCGCCGCTACAAGATTATCCCTGTCTCGGATTCGGAAAATGCTTTGACGGTTGCAATCAGCGATCCGTTGAATATTGAAATCCTTGACAGCCTGCGTTACATTCTCAAGCGCAACGTGGAAGGCGTGATCGCCTCAAGCGAGGAAATCGCGGCCGCCCTTGACGCTTATTACGGGCAGGAAGAAAAATCGGTTGAGGAAATCATGGAAAACGGCGGACAGGTGGACGGCGACATTTCCGTTGCGGAGAGGGAAGGCGATGAAAACATGCCCGCCACCGAGGCCGATTCGCAGATTATCAAGCTGGTCAGCCTGCTCATTCTTGAAGCCCAGCGGAAAAGGGCGTCCGATATTCATCTGGAGCCGATGGAAAAGCGGTTCCGGGTTCGTTACCGGATAGACGGCGTGTTGTACGAGGTCCAGAATCCGCCCAAGAAACTGCAGCCGATCATTCTCAGCCGGATTAAGCTGATGGCGGGCATGAAACTTTCCGAAAGACGCGTTCCCCAAGACGGCCGAATCCAGATCAACGCGGCCGGCGAGGACCTTGATTTGCGCGTGTCCACCGTGCCCGCTTCCCACGGCGAAAGCATCGTTATGCGTATCCTTTCCAAGCAGAGCCTTCTGCTCGGACTTTCAAAACTCGGCTTGTTCGCCGACGACCAGCAGGTGTTTGAAAAAGTGATTTCCATGCCCGACGGCATCGTGCTGATTACCGGGCCGACCGGTTCCGGCAAAACGACCACTCTCTATGCCTGCCTGAATCATCTTAACCGGCCGGACCGCAAGATCATCACGGTGGAAGACCCGGTTGAATACCAGATTTCAGGCATCAATCAGGTCCACGTGCGCGAGGATATCGGCTTGACCTTTCCGGCCGTTCTGCGCTCTATTCTCCGCCAGGCGCCGAATATTATCATGGTGGGTGAAATCCGCGATTTTGACACGGCGGAAATCGCCATCAACGCGTCGTTGACCGGCCACCTCGTGTTCAGCACCCTCCATACCAACGACGCGCCGAGCGCGATCGCGCGCTTGCTTGATATAGGAATAAAACCCTTTCTGCTGGCCTCGTCTCTGCGGTGCACCATGGCCCAGCGCCTTGTGCGGGTGATCTGCGAAAAATGCAAGGAGCAATACACGCCCACCGAAGCGGAATTGAAGGGCCTGGACCCGGCGGAAGCGGCGCAGTTCGCCAATGTCCAGCTCTACCGTGGGAAAGGCTGCGGCGCCTGCGGCCAGAACGGTTACTACGGCCGCAAGGGAATTTATGAGATATTCCTCGTCAACGAAGAGGTGCAGTCGCTCATTTACCAGCAGCTGCCGGCTTCCGAGTTGCGGATCAAGGCGCGCGAACTGGGCATGCGCACGCTGCGCGAAGACGGTTTGCGCAAGGTGCTTTCCGGTATAACAACTCTGGAGGAAATAATCGGCGTGACGATGGGCGATTGACCCGCTGGTTTTCTGATGCGCGCTTTGATTGACAAAAAGGTGAAAGCATGACGGACAACACATATGGCATGAACGATCTCCTGGCGATGGTGGTTGAGGAAGGCGCTTCGGATTTGCACGTTTCGGTCGGCTTGCCGCCGATGCTGCGGCTGCACGGCGCTTTGCAGGCGGTGGATTGCCCGCCCTTGAAGCCGGACGACACCGAACGGCTGATGAAGAGCATCACTTCCGAAAACAATCAGCAAAAGGTGCGCGAGATGGGGGGCGTGGATTTCGGCTTCGGTTTCGGCAAACAGGCGCGTTTCCGGGTAAGCGTTTTGCGGGAACGGGGAAATATCGGCATGGTTTTGCGCCAGATTCCCTCCAGCCTGATGTCGCTTGAGCAGATCGGCCTGCCGGCCCAGGTCAAGGATCTTCTTTATCGCCCGCGCGGGTTGATCCTGGTAACCGGGCCGACCGGTTCCGGCAAGACCACCACGCTTGCCAGCATGATTGACCTGATTAACTCCGAGCGCGACTGCCATATCATTACCATTGAAGACCCGGTTGAATATTATCACCAGCATAAACGTTCCATAATTACCCAGCGTGAAATCGGGGTGGATGTGCCCAATTTCAAGGAGGCCTTGCGCCGCGCTTTGCGCCAGGACCCCGACGTCATTCTGGTGGGCGAAATGCGCGACCTGGAGACAATGGAGGCGGCCATTACGGCCGCTGAAACCGGCCACCTCGTTTTCGCCACCCTGCATACCACCGGCGCGGCGCGCACCGTGGATAGGATTGTTGACGCGTTCCCGACCGACCAGCAGGAGCAGATCCGCACCCAGCTCGCTTCAACCCTCGTGGCCGCAATTTCCCAGCTGCTCCTTGTCCGCAAAGACAAGCCCGGCCGCGTCGCCGCCTTTGAGCTGATGATCACCACGCCTTCCATCCAGTCCCTGATCCGGGATAATAAGACCTTCCGGATTATTTCCGATATCCAGACCGGCGCAAAATGGGGCATGGTTTCCCTGGATGCCTATTTGTTGTCATTGTTTGAAAAAGGCATGATAAGTTACGAGAATATGATTATTAAAGCACAGGATCCGACCGCCCTGACGGCAAAGCTCCAGGGCGGGCAGAGATAATCCGGGAAAGGCGGGAGCAATGCCGGAAATGGTAAAATACGAACCTTTGTTGCAGCTTCTGGTTGACCACCGCATCGTCAAGGATGCTCAGGCCGAAGAAATAGCCGCGGAAATGCAAAGCTCCGGCAATTCCGCGCGCCGGATAGTCCTGGATAAGGGCATCATCAATGAAGACGACCTGTTGGTGCTGATCGCCAGCCATCTCGGCACGTCGGTTGTCAAACTGGCGGAGCGCGATATTCCGGAAGAAATGATTAAATCCATTCCGCCCAGCGTCGCCCGCATGTACAACGTCATCCCGATTTCCGCCGATTCAAATTCCGTGGTGCTGGCCGTCTCGCAGTTGTTGAGCCCGGAAATTGTGGACGAAATCCGTTTTGTCCTGACCAGGGATGTTACCTTTGTCCTGGCCCGCGAGGGTGACGTTAAAAACTTTATCAACAAGTTCTACGGCGAGGAGACGATGAACGAAATGCTTTCCGCCCTTGAGACCGATATTGAGGCCGGCGGCGTAATTGAGCTGGCGGAGGGCAAGGACGATGAAACCGGCATTGAACAGGCCGCCAATGCCAAGCCCGTTGTTCGTTTTGTCAACGTGGTTCTCTACGAGGCGGTCCAGGCTAAGGCCTCCGATATCCATTTTGAGCCGTTTGAAAACGAATTTAAAATCCGCTACCGCGTGGACGGCGCTCTTTATGAAATGTCGCCGCCCCCGAAGAAACTTGCCCTGCCGGTCATTTCCCGCATAAAGGTCATGTCCAATCTCAATATTGCCGAGCGCCGCCTGCCTCAGGACGGCCGTTTGCAGATGACCATGCTCGGCCGGCAGATTGATTTCCGCGTTTCAACCCTGCCGACCCAGTTCGGCGAGAGCGTCGTGCTCCGCGTCCTGGACCGTTCCACCGTTTCGCTGGAGCTTGAAAACCTGGGCATGCCGTCCGAGATTTACGACGCTTTCAATGTTGATATCAAAAAGCCGAACGGCATCATTATTGTAACCGGGCCGACCGGTTCCGGCAAGACCACCACGCTTTATTCCGCCCTGCGGCGCATCAATTCCGTGGATATAAAACTCCTCACGGTTGAGGAGCCCGTTGAGTATGACATTGAAGGCATCGTGCAGGTGCAGACCAACGAAGATATCGGCGTTACTTTTTTGCGCTGTCTGCGCGCTTTCCTCCGCCAGGACCCGGATATTATCATGGTCGGTGAAATCCGCGATCTGGAAACGGCCCAGGTCTCAATTCAGGCCTCGCTGACCGGCCACCTGGTGCTGACCACCTTGCATACCAATGACGCTTCCGGCGCCATTACCAGGCTGATTGATATGAACGTGGAACCCTTCCTGATCTCTTCCACGCTGGAATCAATCCTTGCCCAGCGGCTGGTGCGGACCATCTGTAAGAAGTGCAAAACCCCGTTTCAGCCCGAGAAAGCCATGCTTGAACGTTTGAATTTAAACGAGAAAATCTCCGGCGGCCGGCCTTTTTACTACGGCAAGGGATGCTCTGAATGCCATGACACCGGTTATCGGGGCCGCAAGGGTATTTATGAGTATCTGCCGATCAGCGAGCCGATCCGCTTGCTGATCAACACTAAAAAGCCCACCATTGAAATCCGGAACAAGGCGGTTGAACTGGGTATGCGGCTCTTGCGCGAAGACGGCATCCAGAATATTTTTGACGGCTACACCACCGCCGAGGAAATTTTGCGCTATACGTGATTCCGTGGAAGGCTAGGGGAGCGGAAACTTATTCGTCAGGTTGGTTGCTTTCCGCCGGACCGCCTCCAGCGCCCCTTCATCATTTATGTTCCGCAAGGCTTCCATGATCAGGGCGGAGATCTGCCGCATTTCCTCCTCTTTCATGCCGCGGGTGGTTACCGCCGGTGAGCCGAGCCGTATGCCGGAAGTTACAAACGGGCTTTTGGCGTCAAAAGGAATAAGGTTCTTGTTGGCCGTGATCCCGGCCTTGTCAAGCGCGACCGCGGCCGCCTTGCCGGTGATGTTCATCGGCGTCAGGTCCGCGAGCATGAGATGGTTGTCCGTGCCCCCGGAGATGATTCTTAAGCCTTCGGATTGCAGGGTTTCCGCCAGCGCGCGCGCATTGCGGAGCACCTGTTGTTGATATTGCTTGAATTCCGGTTGCAGCGCCTCATGGAAACAAACGGCCTTGGCCGCGATAATGTGCATCAGGGGGCCGCCCTGCATCCCGGGAAATATCTGGCGGTCAATGTCCTGTGCAAACCGCTTTTGGCAGAGAATCAGCCCGCTGCGCGGACCGCGCAGGGTCTTGTGCGTGGTGGAGGTGACAAACTCGGCGTAAGGCACCGGGCTCGGGTGGCAGCCCGCGGCGACCAGGCCGGCGATATGCGCCATGTCAACCATCAGCAAGGCGGAAACGCTGTCGGCTATCGCGCGGAATTTTTCAAAATCAATGGCGCGCGGATAAGCGCTTGCCCCGGCCACGATCAGTTTCGGACGATGCTCGCGGGCCAGTCCGGCGATTTCATCGTAGTCCAGCTGTTCCGTCCGGCGGCTGACGCCGTAATGGCGGACGTCAAACAGCCGTCCCGAAAGGTTGGTTTTCATTCCGTGCGTCAAATGTCCGCCGTGGGCGATATCCATCGCCAGCACCCGGTCGCCGGGATTGAGCGCCGCGAAATAGACCGCCAGATTGGCGGAACTGCCGCAGTGCGGCTGGACGTTGGCGTGTTCCGCGCCGAACAGTTCTTTGGCGCGGTCAATGGCGAGTTGTTCGGCTTTATCCACGAACTGGCAGCCGTCATACCAGCGTTTGCCGGGATAACCCTCGGCGTATTTATTGGTCATCAGGCATCCGGCCGCTTCCCGCACTGCCCGGCTGGCGTAATTTTCCGAGGCGATTAGCTCAAGATTGTCCTTTTCGCGGGAGGCTTCGCCCCGGATAACCGCGTAAATTTCCGGATCGGTTCTGGCGATGCCGGCGGTTTCATTCGCGCTTTGCGCGTAATCCTCAATTTTCCGCACGCGGCGACTGTGTCGTTCGCCGGCGTCAAAGCGGGTTGCCAGCCAGCAATCAACGGTTTCTTTCGCCGCGTCCTCGTTTATCAGGGCGCCGCCGAGGGCCAGCACGTTGGCGTTGTTGTGCGCGCGGGACATTTTCGCCATGTGCGGGTTCAGGCAGAGCGCGGCGCGCACGCCCGGGAATTTGTTGGCGACGATTGAGGCGCCGATGCCGGTGGTGCAGATTACGATTCCCGAATCGGCCCGGTTCATGGCCACTTCCTCAGCGGCGCGCGCGGCAAAGTCGGGGTAGTCAACCGAATCGGCGTTGAAGCATCCCAAATCTTCCGTCTCAATTTTTTTGCCGGCAAGGTGGCTTTTCAGAACTTCTTTCAGGCGAAAACCGCCGTGATCGGAGCTTATGACGATGCGCATGTCTTTTCCTTTCAAATTGGACACGGTTGTTTTTTACAATAATTTTTCAGGTATTCCGTCAGGTCCGCCAGGCAGCCGGCGATATTGTCGCGCGTCCGGCGGTAAACTTCAAGACTCCCGCCGACCGGATCCGGGACGTCTCCGGTAGTTCCGTGCGCGGGGGGGCGGAATGCGCCGAGCAAATGCACCCGGTCGCGCGCCGCCGGAAAACGTTTTTTCAACTCCATGGCCTGGCTTTCAGTCATTACCAGAATTATGATGGCGGCGTCAACAAGTTCACGCGTGAGCCCTTGGCTGCGGTGCGGCCTTGCGTCAAGGCCGGTTTCTTTCATGGCGGTTACCGCCGTCTCGCTCGCCGGAAGGCCGTCTATGGCCGCCAGCCCGGCGGAGCGCACAATCCATGGCGAACCCGGCTCCAGCCGGCTGCGCAACATGTATTCCGCCATGGGGCTGCGGCAGATGTTGCCCGTGCAGACAAAAAGAATGGTTTTCTTGCAAGCCGGACGATGGGCGCTGTTGTAAATTGTTTCGCCCGGGATTGCGCCTTCCCGCAGAATAATGATTCTTTCATTTTCTATTTTAACAACGGTGCTTGGTTTTCCGGCGGGGGAAGGACCGGCATCAACCGCCAGGTCCGCTTTTCCCCGCAGTTGCCGGATGGCTTCGGCGGCTGTTCGCGCCGGCTCGTGGCCGCTCATATTGGCGCTGGTTACCCGCAAGAGGCCCCCGGCGGCCTTGATGATTGCCCGGGCAAGCGGATGGGCGGGAATGCGGAATCCTTCCCATGTCCCGCCGGCCGCCACGACCAGCGTCAAAGGTCCGGGCCAGAAATCACGGGCGAGCTTTTCGCCGATTGCGCCGAACCGGGCGTTTAGCTTCGCAATTGACGCGCGGTCGGCGGCCAGGATCGGAATCGGCTTGCCGGCCGGCCGATTCTTAATCCGCTGCAGCATCTCAATGCCTTTCGCGTTCTGCAGACCGGCGGCCACGCCGTAGACGGTATCGGTGGGGATAATCACCACTCCGCCCCGCTTCAGGACGGCCGCCGTCTCGGCGCTGATTTTTTGATCAACGGCTCCTACGGACAACAACTTCAATATGCGCGTTAATTTCAAAACCGTTTCTCACCCGCTTTCAAAGCTCGCTTGAGTTCACGGAGATCACAGAGAGAGAATATAGGCCATCTCTGCTCAATTCTCGCCCTCTCTGTGAACTCTGTGGTCTCTGTGAGAGATAATCTTTTCCTGGCTTTTGCGATTGACTCATGCGAGTTCTATTCACCGCCCTTTGATGTTTAGGGCTTTCAGCCCCAGCAGAATATCGGCGGCTTTCTGGAGAACGGCGTCGTTTTGTGTCCGGCGGAGCAGGGCGCGGTTGATTTTTTCCTGCTCGGAGAGGTTGACGAAAGGATCATGGTTTCCATTGCCGGCGGCTTCGCCGTCCGCGGGCGTTTCTTCATTTGTCAGGAGCACGGGTACATGCGGGCTTATTCCGGTTCCGTAGTAGGAAACGCTGTTTTTAATTTCTATCCGGCGCGTGGCAAGATGCACTGTGCGCCCGTCCGCAAGCTGAATGAACTCGCGGATGCGGTCATCGCCCCTGCTCGGAGTTCCGATAATTAAACTCCCCTGGCATGTTCCGAGCGCAGCGGCCAGCGCCTCGGCCGCGCCGCAGGTATTCTGGTTGATCAAAACCATCAAAGGCGTCTTGATCATTGTTTTGGCGGCTTGGCCCTGATAGGAGGCGTCCGCCGCGCCGGCTCCGTCGCGGGTATTCATGACGGCCGCGCCGGCCGGCCGGAAAATTCCGGCCACATCCGCCGCGGATTGCAAATCGCCGCCGTTTGCGTCGCGCAGGTCAAGGATAATGCCCGTGCGGTTTGTTTCCGCCCACGCGACCAGCTGGGTGGCAATCTGGAGGCCGGAATTTTCATAAAGTCCGTTTACCTTGAGATATCCGATCTGGTGCGGCCATTCCTCGGCGAGACCGGTAACCGGCATCTGGATCAGGGAACGTTTCAGCTCGCATTCCCGCGTTTCCTGTTTTTTTTCGCCGGCGCGGATTGTGAGCAGGACGGTTTCGCCCTTGGCTCCGCGCAGTTTTGCCGTCGCTTCCTCAATGGACATGCCTTCTGTTTCCCGGCCGTCTATTTTTTCAATAATTTCGCCGGTTTTCAGTCCGGCCGCTTCCGCGGGGCCGCCCCGGACAATTTCCATGACGACCGGCCGTTTTTCCTTGAGCGTGATTTTGATTCCCAGGCCGTAGAAAATCCCGCGCAATTCCTCGGCGCGGCGTTCGGCCTGTTCTTTGGTCAGCACTTCGCCGTGCGGGTCTATCGCCTTGACGATGGCCGCGGTGATGTTTGTGCTTATGGCCGCCGGCTCAAACACGGCGTGTTTTTCCCGCAGAATATCGCCGAGCTCGGTTACCTCGCGTATAATCCCGGCGATGGTTTCCGACTGGCCAGCCGCCGCAAATGAAGGAAATGGCCGGCAGGATAAAAACACAGCCAGCGCTCCGGTAACGATAAGGAATGATTTTCCTGTTTTCATGGTGTTCATTGTTTTTTTCGCTTTGCGCCTTTCCGCCGCATGTTCTCCGGCAGAGAGGACTGGATTTTCCGGTTGCTTTTCATTACTTTTTTAGAAAGATCGCGCTTGTATTGGTGTAGCTTGCGCGCCAGGGCGCGGTTTTGCAGGGCCAGAATCTGGATGGCCAGCAGGGCCGCATTGACCGGGCCGGAGGGGCCGACGGCCACCGTGGCCACCGGCACGCCGGAGGGCATCTGCACCGTTGAAAGCAATGCGTCCATTCCCGCGAATGCGCCGCCTTTGACCGGGATGCCGATTACGGGCAGGATGGAGTGCGCGGCAAACGTGCCGGCCAGATGCGCCGCGCCGCCCGCGGCGGCAATGATTATTTTCAGGCCGCGCCGCTCGGCCGACTTTGCGTACTGCGCGGCGCTGGCCGGAGCGCGGTGCGCTGAAATGATCCGTGTTTCAGCGGCCACTCCGAAGTCGCGCAGGGTTCTGACAACGCCTTCCATCAGCGGCCAGTCCGAGTCGCTGCCCATGACTACGCCGACCACATCTTCTCTTGTATTGTTTTCCGGCATGGGGTTTTTATATTCCGTTCGTCAACGACAAGAAAAATAATATGCGGGACTGGCGGTGTCAACCGTAATCGGCGTCCGGCGCGGGATGCGCTGCGTCATGCCGCTGTGCGGCGTGAAAATTTTGTCATTGGCGCGCGGCAATGTCGCGCCGGTAATGGGCATTCTTGAATTTAATCCGGCCGGCGGCCTGGTAGGCTTTTTTCACGGCCCCGGAAATGTCCCGGCCCAGCGCCGTGACGCCCAGCACCCGGCCGCCGGCGGTAACAATTTTTTCCCCTTCCGATTTTGTGCCGGCGTGGAAGACCGTGACGCCCTCAAGTTTTGCGGCTCTCTCCAGCCCGGTAATGACGTCTCCTTTCCGATATTTGCCGGGATACCCGCCGGCCGCCATGACTACGCAGGCGCAGTTTTCAAGACGAGCGGCGGCATGTTCCGGACGCAGTTTTCCCTCAATGCAGGCCGTAAAGGCCGGGATCAGGGAATTTTGCAGGCGCGGCAGAATCACCTGCGTTTCCGGGTCGCCGAAACGGCAGTTGAATTCAAGCACTTTCGGCCCTTCCGCCGTGAGCATCAATCCGGCGTAAAGCACCCCGCGATAGCAAATCCCGCGCCGGTCCAGCTCCGCAATGACCGGCTCAAAAATTATTTTTCGCGCCGTTTCCATAAAAACGGCGTTTTCAACCGGGGCCGGCGAATAAGCGCCCATGCCGCCGGTGTTCGGGCCCTGGTCGTTCTCAAAAACGCGCTTGTGGTCGCGCGCCGTCGGCAGGAGCACGGCCTTATGCCCGTCAACAAAAGCGAGCACGGAAATCTCCTCGCCGGCCAGGCATTCCTCAATCAGTATTTTTTCGCCGGCCTGCCCGAAAGTCTTTGCGGTCAGGGTTTCCTGAACGGCCCGTTCGGCTTCCGGAAGGGTTTTGCAGATCATGACGCCCTTGCCGGCGGCGAGGCCGTCGGCCTTGACCACGAGGGGCAGGGGGCGCGTTTTCAGGTAAGCCAGCGCTTTTGATTCTTCGGTGAAAAATTCGGCGGCGGCCGTCGGCACGTTGGCGGCGCGTAAAATTTCCTTGGCGAAAATCTTGCTGCCTTCAAGCCTGGCCGCTTCCTTTGAAGGTCCGAACACGCGCAAACCTTCCGCCTGCATCAGGTTGGTAATGCCTGCGCAGAGCGGCGCTTCCGGGCCGACGATGGTCAAATCCGGTTTTTCTTTTTTTGCCCAGCTGATGATGCCGGCGATGTCTTCGGCCTGGACAGGCAGATTGGTTCCAAGCATGGCGGTGCCGGCGTTGCCGGGCGCGATAAAAAGCTCCGCGCCGGGATCATCCCCGGCGATTTTCCAGGCCAGCGCGTGTTCGCGGCCGCCGCCGCCGATGATGAGTATTTTCATTCAGTCCGCTCCCTTCTGAATCATTGGCATCCCGCAGGATGCCGCCAGTGTTTTGCCGCCCTTTATGGGACGGCGGTAAAGTCAGATTATAAATCGGCCGCCGAAAGGCGCGAGAATGCGCGCGCCGGCACGGGTAACCAGGACAACGTCTTCAATTCTGATGCTTCCGCGGTCGGGATAATAAAGTCCGGGTTCAATCGTGATGACGTTGCCCGCTTTGAGTTTTACCGTCCGCGGTCCGACGGAAGGATTTTCGTGGATTTCAAGTCCGACCCCGTGGCCGATGCCGTGGATGAAACCAACTTGTTTGCCTTTTTGCAGGCCGGTAAAAAATCCGCGTTTTTTGAACAAGTCAACGGCGGCGTTGTGGATTTTTTCGGCCGGAACTCCGGCCTTTATCTTTAAAATGGCCGCCTTTTGCGCGTCCCGGACAGCCGCATACATTCGTTTCATTTCCGGCGTCGGTTTTCCGCGGACGATGGTTCTGGTCAGGTCGCCCCAGTAGCCGCTGGCGATGTGCTGCGGGAAGATGTCAATCACGATCGGCTCGCCGGCCCGGAGCGTTCCCCATCCGGTTTCGTGCGGATTGGCCGCCTGGCGTCCGCCGGCCACAATTGTGCCGTAACATACGCAGCCGGAACCGCGCGCGATATCGTCTATTCTGGCGCGCACCGCTTCGGACGTTAACGGTTTGTTGCCGATTCGCAGGGAGCGGTCGCGCGCGATTTTTGCTCCGGCGATCAGGCCGATGGCCGCCTCCATCGCTTTTATGGCGACGCGCTGGGCGCAGGTGATATGGTTTATCTCCCGCGCGTTTTTAGTCTCGCGCGCCGGGAAAATTCTGCCGTCGGCCACTGATATTTTGACGCCCATGCCCGCCAGCTGTTCGGCCAATCCGATCGGGAAATAAGAGGGGACGGTTACCGCGCGGATGTTTTTTTTCCTCAAGAGGCAAAATATCCGGCCGCAGAACGGAGATTTTGATTCTTTCGCCGCCGGCAGGTCCGCGAATGACAACACTTCCATGTTTTTGACGGTCCGCCTGACATGGCTGAAATCAAGCGGGGAAACGGCCAGGCACCGTTTCCGGCCGGCTTGCAGAAAAATAACCGGGTCAAGGGAAAAAAAACCGGTCGCATGGCGCAAATCCGGATGTTTGGCGGGCGAGCCGGCGATTAAAATTGTTTTTTTCATGTATGGCGCCGCGATGAAGCAGGGATTTAAACCCGGGAGTAAGGCCTCAGTTTTGAGGGGGAGAGAGAAACCGTAGGGGCTTCGCTTGCGAAGTCCTCTTCAATAAAGACGGGCGCGCGACAAGCGCGGCCCCTACGAAGACTGGCCAATTGAATTGCCATCCACCCACATAACTGAGGGGTTACACCCGGGAAAAATAAAATATTGACTTGAAAACTGTTTTTGATAATATTTCAATTGAATTGTAAAAATATGCGAGTAGCGAGTAATATAAACGAGAATCAAGAAGGGGACAAATGAAAAATGCATTGATGTCGCTGGCTGTTTTTTTTGCGTTTGCCGTCGTAAACCTCCGCGCTGTACCCGCATTGACCATTGAAAACATTGTCGTTTCCGGGGCGGACAGCGCGTCCGGTAATATCACCGTCAGCGCTGATGTCAATAACGGGACCGGTTACACTTTCGCGCATTTTCAGGCCACCTCGGCCGACGGTCTTAACCGGCGCTATTTTTATCCGAGCGATGTGGTGGAGGGCAAATGGAGCGACAGCAATTGGAACCCTTATTTTACCGGCGTGTTTAAAGTTGATATTACCGCCGTGGACGTGCCCATGGCGCTTTCAAAAATGTATGGGCCGCAAACGGCCACCGCTTCGGTAACCGTAACCGTAACGCGCGCCGTTTCGGGAAAGGTGAACAGCATCAAGTATCTTTCCGATGAAATTTCAGTTGCGGATTATGACCCTGATGGCACATGGGTGGACGTTAGTCTTGCCAAGGTTAAATTGCACGACATTGGCCTGAACATGGATCCTTCAGGCGTCGGGAGCATCGGATGCAACCTGCTCAATGTTACCAATATTACGGGGGA
The DNA here is from genome assembly GCA_028715905.1 of Kiritimatiellia bacterium. Taxonomy (NCBI): domain Bacteria; kingdom Pseudomonadati; phylum Kiritimatiellota; class Kiritimatiellia; species Kiritimatiellia bacterium. The sequence continues at coordinate 36,603 of JAQUQV010000001.1, read as the reverse complement.
AATGACTCCCGAAGAGGAGGACATCGCCTATACCGACACCGCCCGCTACCAACCGTCCGGCACTCATTATCGTTTTAACGTGAGCCTGCACGCGCGTCCGCGCGGTTTCATGGGCATGGGCGAGATCAAACGCTGGATCTGGATGCCCGATGATGCCGCCAATCCGTCCGGGGCCGGGCGTTTGGAAATTGATATCACCAGTTGCAGCCCATGGCGCAGTTCTTATTCCACCAACCTTAATTCCCATGTCGGGTTCGCGCCGCTTTTCGCGGAAGACGAGGAAATGCCCGAAGGCACTATTATGTGCACCACCGCCCATTACATGGATGTTGGCCCCACCAGCACCATGAGCCAGGCGGAGAGTGTCGGCGAGAACGCCGACGGACGCCTGGGATTGTATGTCAAAGGGCATACCGCCACGGAAAGTTATTTGAAAATGTTCCTCTCGGATGCGTTCCTGATCAGCCAGGGGTTTACCAACGTTTATGACGCCACCAATATGCTGGCCGGCTTTGTCCAGCATTTTGACACGAACAATGTTCCGCTGGACTCGCCCGTGCAGGTTACCGCCAGTTTTACGCGCATAGAAGGCGGCACCAATGTTCTCTATGATTACGACGGCGACGGCGTCGGCGAAGCCGGATTTGAAATGCGCTTTGATTTTGAATTTCACAGCGGCGTCGCCGGTATGATGGGCATGAAGACCAGCGCCTCGGCCGTGGAAGGCGATTTTGACAATGACGGCGCGGCCGATCCATACACGGTGATTGGCAGTAATTGGTATATCTGGTTTTCCAGCGCCGGCTACCAGTTGGCCGGCGGGCCGTTTAACTTCGGCATGGAGGGCATGTCCGTGGCGGCCGACTTTGACAACGATGGTTCCGCCGATCCGGCCGTGGTGGTTGGCCCCCTTTGGTACATCTGGTTTTCCAGCCTGGGGTATCAATTGGGCGGCGGGCCGTTTAACTTGGGCGTGGAAGGTACGCCGGTAGCCGGCGATTTTGACAACGATGGTTCCGCCGATCCGGCCGTGGTGGTTGGCCCCCTTTGGTACATCCGGTTCTCCAGCCTGGGGTATCAATTGGGCGGCGGGCCGTTTAACTTGGGCGTGGAAGGTACGCCGGTAGCCGGCGATTTTGACGGCGACGGCTCGGCCGATCCGGCCGTGGTGTCCGCCAATGGCGGATTGTGGTATATTTATTTCAGCAGCGCCGGTTACCAGCTGGCCGGCGGGCCGTGGAAATTCAATGTTGAAGGCGCTCCGATGGTTGGTGATTTTGACGGCGACGGCTCGGCCGACCCGGCCGTGGTGGTCAACAACAATTGGATATTCTTGATGTCTTCCCATGGGTACGCGCCCCAGGGGCCGTTCCCGTTCGTTCCGTAAAACAAGCTCTATCTCCGGCGATTATTCATTTCGGGCAACGCCGCGTTTGCCGCGCGGCGTTGCTTTGATCTTGACTGCTTGCATTATGTGGTTTATGGGATTCATAAAACCATTATTTGCGGTCTGTCAAATGCGTTTGCCGCCTCTGCTGTCCGACGTTTCGCGTTGATCCTTCAACGCATAAACGGGTTTTTGCGGTAAAACATGTGATACAGAAGGGATAATATGAACACAATAACGGAAAAATTATATCATGGTATGCTGTTTGGCTTAATGCCGGCAATTTGTTTCGCGGTTACCGCATCGGCGCAGAAGACGGCTCTATCCCAGGCTTCCACCAATCGGCTGGAGACCGGAGGACAATACGAGATTCAGTCGCCGCCTTCAAATATGATGTTCCAGATTACGGATAATCCTGAAAATTCCGGCGACGATAACCTTGTCTGGTCAAACAACGGCCGGATGATAGCGGTTGACCGGATGGATCCCGATGCGTCGCAGAAGTATATTTGCATTCTGGATGTCCGCAATCTTGACAACGTTCAGGTTTTGGGCGCGCGCAGTTCGGCCGTGACTAATCCGGTTTTTGCCAATATTACCAGTTGGACATGGAATGATGACCGCGTTTTGTTCGGTTGGATGCCGCAGGTTCAGGGGCAACCGTCCGGCAAGTGCCGGTTGATGAGCTGTGCCGCTACCGGGGATGTCAACGTCGCGCCGTTTCTAGTGGCTGATCCCCGGCAAAACCCATCCAACCACGTCTATTCGCCCAGCGTTTTATACGATCATGCCGTCGGCAAGGAACGCCTTCTCTTTCTCGTATCCTCGTCGCAAAACGATTCGCCGACCGACCCCGGGCCGGGCGGGCGGATCAATCTTTACTCGGTTGCTTATGAGAGCGGCGGCGCGCCGCGCTGGAATGAGCGCGTGCAATTGACCGATTTTAACACCAACCTCTCAATAATATCCGTGAAATGGTGCCCGGAACTGGGGACCAATTACCATCCGCTTTGCGATCGGTTGGAAATATTGCTTACCATGCCGCCCGCGCCGCCCGCGCCGGTCAAACAGGATTTGCCGGCAGAGGACAGCAGAATAATTATTTTCAACAATGTGCGCGCCGTCATGGAGGGGGCCGCCCCGCCGCCGGCCACGCTGGCTGATTCGCGCCTTGTGCAACTGGAGACAAACATGACCATGAACTCCCAGGTCAGCTGGACTTTTGACGGTCAATACGTGATGTACGGGCGCACGGGGACGAATCCGCCGGCCACGGATCTTTATTCCAAACGCGCTGATAACCCCCTGAACGAGGCGGTAAAATTTGAAGTGCCGGAGAGCATTACCGGCGGCCAGAAACAGTGGCTGAGCATTTCGCCCGATGGCATGAAAGCGGCCTTTACCGTTAACCACAAGGTCTATGTCATTCCCTTGCAGTTTGACAACGTTGCCGTAACCGGCGCGTTTGTTACCAACGTCCTGACGGATGCCAGTTACACGGCCGTGGACATCTCCGGAGATGCCATTAACAGCAATACAACTTTCAGCATTGTTGCGCCGCCTTCGGTGGACACCAATAATTTCAACGGCGAGTTCTCCGGGTTTGCCCGCGAATTTACCGTTGAAGGAGTCGCAAGCCAGTTTAATCTGACGACGAACGCAACGATGACGCTCCATTTTTCCGAGGCTGATATACCGGACGGCGTTTCGGCGACCAATCTTGCCGTTTATGTCTATAATCCCGCGGGCAGCGACGGGCAGACGGGAACATGGGATAAGCTGGATTCTGCCGTGGATACCAACAACATGACGATAGCCTGTCAAGTGGAGCACTTCTCAGTTTATACTATTGGGCGCGCTTCGGCGGAGCCGGCTCCTGACCCGGTCGGGCCGGTGATTAAAGCCAATGGGGCCGCCGGCACCCTTACCGTTGCTTACCCCGCGCCGGTGACGATTACCGTGCAGATGAATCCTGACATTTATAACGGCATTCCGGTGGATTGGTGGGCGGTTGCCTACGGCGCTTCCATCGGCTGGTATTACCTGGGCGCCATACAATGGACGCCCTTCAGCGGCGACCTGGGGCTGTGCCGGCCCGCATATCAAGGGGCCTTGTTTAGCCTCTCCACCATGCCGGTGTTGAGCAACATGACGCTCCCGCGCGGAACATATTACTTCTGGTTCGCGGTTGATTATCCCATGGACGGCGTCCTCAATCTGGAAGGACCGATTTTATGCGATGTGGTGACAATTATCGTGCAATAAACAGACAAATTGGAATGATATGAAATACAAATATGAATGCCGGTTGGCCGCAAAACTGTTTCTTGTAACGGCATGGATGGTCTGCTCCGGAACATGTTTCGGGCAAGCGTCTGACGATGGTTTCAATCCGAACCCGAACAATCCGGTTTACGCCGTTGCCGTTCAGGCGGATGGAAAAATAATTCTGGGCGGCCAATTCGGCGCGATCAGCGGTGAAGCGTGCCAAAGAGTGGCGCGGTTGCTTCCGGACGGCAGTCTGGACGCCGCCTTTGTTCCGGATGCCATCCCTGGACTGGTTGAATCCATAGCCGTCCAGACTGACGGCAAGATTGTCATTGGCGGAGAATTCAGCGCAATTGGCGAGCATACCAGATGCAATCTTGCCCGGCTTAATGCCGACGGCTCGCTGGACCTTGATTTCAATCCAAATGTGGTTGCTACGGAGGCCGACAAATCGGTAACCGCTCTGGCCGTTCAGCCGGACGGCAAGATTCTGGTCGGGGGCTTTTTTATTAACCTCGGCGGGGAGGTGAGGAATTTCATCGGCCGGCTTAATGCCGACGGCAGTCTGGATGCCGCCTTTAATCCGGCTGCCAACGGCGAGGTTTACGCGATTGTCGTCCAGCCGGACGGCAAGATTCTGGTCGGCGGCGATTTCACGCGCATGGGCGGCCAGGCGAACAATAATGTCGCCAGATTGAATCCCGACGGCACGGTGGATTCCTCCTTTGTTATGACAAACGGCGCCGATTTGGCCGTCCGGTCAATTGCCTTGCAGCCCGACGGTAAAATTCTGGTTGCCGGCGCATTTACCGAGTTGATTGGCGTCTCGCGCACATATCTGGGGCGTTTGAATACCAACGGCACGGTTGACGCCTCTTTTGAGGTTGTTATCAATGACGTTGGCGCGTCGCTTTATGCCGCGCTGGTCCAGCCGGACGGCAAGATCCTGATTGGCGGCGATTTTTTCCACATCGGCGGCGTTGAGCGCAACTGTATCGCGCGTTTGCATCCCGACGGCGCTCTGGATGATGACTTTAATCCGCCCGGCGGGGCTGATTGTACCGTTGATTCGCTGGCGATCCAGCCGGACGGCGGGATCCTGGTCGTCGGCCAATTTTCCCGTCTGGCCGGCGTTGAACGGAATTTTTTAGGAAGATTGTATCCGGCCGGCCGGCTGGATAATAATTTTTTGGATGCCGATGCCGATCCGGATCTGGGAGCCGCAGACGGCGAGGTCTACGCCATGGCGCAACAACCGGATGGCAAGTTGCTTGTCGGCGGATTGTTTTCCCGGCTTTCCGGGGCGGACCGCAGCCGGATCGGGCGTTTTGCCGTGGACGGGACATTGGATGCCGGTTTTGATCCGGATGCGGACGGAAGCCTTCGCGCAATCGTCGTCCGGTCCGACGGTAAAATTCTGATCGGCGGTTTCTTCCAGCATTTGGGCGGGGAGGAATATAAATATATTGCGCTGTTGGATGCCTCCGGCAATCCTGATGTGGAATTTAATGCGCAGTTAAATGGCGGCGCCCGCTGTATTCTGCCTCAGCCGGACGGCAAAATCATCATTGCCGGCGATTTTACCAGGATCGGCGAATCGGATCTCCCGCGGATCGGACGTTTAAACTCCGACGGCACTTTGGATAACGATTTTCATTTGTCGGGAGGCGCGAACAACACCGTTTATTCGGCGCTTCTCCAGCCCGACGGCAAAATCCTGGTGGCCGGCTCTTTTACTTTGTTGAACGGCGAAAGCCGCAATCATATCGGGCGGCTCAATAGCGACGGCACCCTTGATGACGATTTTAATCCCAATGTCAACGGCAGCGTTTATGCGCTGGCCCTGCAGGCCGACGGCAAAATCCTGCTGGGCGGCGTTTTTACGGAGGTCGGGGATGCCGCTGCCGAGTGCAAACGGATCTGCCGCTTGAACCCCGACGGCGCCTTGGATGCTTCCTTTGTTGTGCCGGGCGGCGCCAATCTCTCAGTCCGGTCCATTGTGCCGCAGGCCGACGGCAAAATCATGGTTGCCGGAGCTTTTACCCAGATTGGCGAAATGGATATTATGCATATCGCGCGGCTTAACAGCGACGGCGCGCTAGATGCCGGTTATATGCCGCCGGACGGCGCCAACGGGACTGTGCACGGCCTGGTCTTGCAATCGGACGGCAAGGCCGTCCTCGGCGGCGCGTTTCTTCAATTGACCGGGCAGAACCGCAATCGCATCGGCCGGCTTACGACCGACGCTTCCGCTCTCCAGAGTCTGGCGGTAAGCGCCTCATTAACGGAGATTGTCTGGACAAGGAGCGGCGGCGGGCCGGACTTTTCCGCGGTGGTTTTTGACCAGTCGCCCGATAACGCCGCCTGGAGTGTTTTGGGTGACGGCGCGCGCACAACCAACGGCTGGCGGATTGCCGGCGTGGATTTGCCGCTTAATACGAATGTCTATATCCGCGCGCGCGGATTTTACCGCTGCGGTTATTTCAACAACTCGGTTTCGGTTTGCGAGTCCGTGCGTCTTGTTTATCTTGCGCCCCCGCCGGTTGCCAGGACAATTGCCGATCCGTCCATCGTTGACAGCGCCGGGCGCTGGTATGTCTGGTTTTCCGGTTCAAATTATGAACGCGGCGAGCCGTTTGATTTTGATGTCCCGGGCACGCCGGTTGTCGGGGACTTTGATAATGACGGTATGGCCGATCCGGCCGGGGTGGTTTCTTCTTTGTGGTATATCTGGTTTTCCAGCCTGGAATATCAGATGGACGGGCCTTATAACTTCGGTGTTTCGGGTCAGCCGGTGGCGGGTGATTTTGACGGCGATGGTTCCGCCGACCCGGCCATTGTGGTTGGTCCCCTGTGGTATATCTGGTTTTCCAGCCTGAAATATCAACTGGGCGACGGGCCGTTTGATTTTGGCGTTTCCGGGTTGCCGGTGGCGGGTGATTTTGACAACGATGGTTCCGCCGACCCGGCCGTGGCGGTCGGCCCATGGTGGTATATCTGGTTCTCCAGCCTGGGTTATCAGTTGGGCGGCGGACCGTTTAATTTCGGCGTGTCCGGCACGCCGGTGGCCGGCGACTTTGACGGCGACGGTTCGGCGGATCCGGCCGTGGTGTCCGCCAATGGCGGATTGTGGTATATTTATTTCAGCAGCGCCGGTTACCAGCTGGCCGGCGGGCCGTGGAATTTCGGCCTGACCGGTACGCCGCTGGCGGCCGAATTTGACGGGCAATAATCCGTTTATACGCGTGTAAAGTCTCCGGTATTATATACTGCGGGTGTATCTCCGGAAACGCCGTTTGGGAGACAGAAACGGGGGGGGGCGAAAATATTTGCATTTTTTCCTTGCATTATCGCCTGCTTTCCTTAGATTCTACGATGTTTGCCGTTGGTTTGTGGTGAGGATGCGTTTGCAGATTGTCAGGCAAATAGAAAAGTCTGTCACAATCGGAAATCCCGAACAGGTTTGGGATACTCACTCTCTGATTATTCGGCGATCGTAAGGAGTAACTATGGCAGTTAAACTGTATGTTGGCAACCTGTCCTTTAACACCACCGAAGGAGATTTGCAGGAACATTTCTCCCAGATGGGGACGGTTGTGAGTTGTAGCGTTATTATGGACAAATATACAAACAAATCCCGCGGTTTCGCGTTTGTGGAAATGGGAAGCCCGGAAGAAGCCAACAAGGCCATCGCCGAGTTGAACGGCAAGGATTTTCAAGGTCGCGCCCTGAAAGTCAACGAAGCCAAGCCGCGCGAAGATCGGCCTCCGCGTAATTTCGGCGGCGGCGGACGCGGACGCGATAGAGACCGTTAATCATCAATAATGCCTGAACTGCCCGAAGTTGAAACCATCGTCAGGGAACTGCGATGTGCGGAGATTATAGGGCGGAAAATAACTGATTGTGTTGTTTTTTGGCCGCCCCTCATAAAGGGGCGGCCATTTTTTTTTAGGAAACGGCTTGTCGGCAGGAAAATCACCGCCATCAATCGCCGCGGCAAGTTCATTGTTTTCAACCTCTCCGGCGGCTTGTTTCTTCTGGTTCATCTGCGCATGAGCGGCCAGTTCTGCCTTGTCCGCGCCGGGCGCGGCCGTGAAAAACACCAGCATATCATTCTGCGTTTGAGCGGCGGCCGCGAATTGCGCTATTGCGACGCCCGCAAATTCGGCCGGTGGGAGATTGCCGCGGACACCGTCCGCGTTCTGGGGAAACTCGGCCCGGAGCCTTTGGGAAAATCTTTCCGGCCCGCGGACTTGTTTTCCCGTTTGCACTCGCATCGCCGGCAGTTAAAGCCGCTTCTTCTGGATCAGGGTTTCCTGGCCGGGGTGGGGAATATTTACGCGGATGAAGCCCTTTGGGAGGGCCGCCTGCATCCCCGCCGTCTTTCCGATTCATTGACCGAGCGCGAAGCTTTTTTTCTGTTCAAGGCCATCCGGAGCGTTTTGCGGCGCGCTATCCGCAACAAAGGCACGAGCCTGGGGACGGGTGCGGGTAATTATCATCGGCCGGGCAGAAAACAAGGCCGGAATCAGGGGCAACTTAATATTCCGCGCCGCCGCGGCGCGTTGTGTCCCAGATGCGGCGGCGCCGTCAGCCGCCTGCTGGTCGGCCAGCGCGCAAGTTATCATTGTCCGCGTTGCCAGAGGCTTTAACGTCTTTTTTCTTTGTGGACTGGTTCTGACGGTTCCGGCCGCCGGATGCCGGCTTTTGAGGCTTGCTTTTCCTGGGCAAGAATTCAAATACCACTTTTTTGTCTTTCAGGGCCAGAAAGGCTTTGAAGGGTCTGCCCTTTCTTGAAATAAAACCGGTCAGGAGGTCGGTTTTGCCGGTGGCCAGCAGTTTTTGCATTTGTTCGCGGCTGATGGGCTGCTGCAGGATTATGTTGCCTGAGCGGAAAGAACAGGTGGGGGCGCCGCCAAACGCTTTTTCGCAGGCGTAAAGCGAGCCGGTTTCAAAGACCGGTGCCGCGCAAATCGGGCAGGCCCCGAGCGGCTCCCGCGTTTTGTCCGCCGTTTGCGCGGCCATGTTGCGCTGGCCGTCAAACTCAAACTCAATTTTATATTCGCCGTTCAACTTGATAACGGCCGCGAAAGAGCGCCCTTTATGACTGTGAAATCCCGTCAGGGGGCCCAGTCTTTTTGTGGAAAGGAGGGTGTTCATTTCCTCCGCCGTGAATTGGCGTCCGGCCAGATTTTTCCAGAGGAAATAGCCGCAAGCGGCGCACTGGAAACGGCTGTATTGTTCCCGCATTTCGCCGCCGCATTTCGGACAGAGCGCCTCCAGGGGGCCGAAATCGCCGGGCACCGAGTCGTGTTCGGAGTTTTTGACCTTTTCCACCATTTTAACGGTCATGGAAACGATTTCGCGCATGAAGTCTGTCCGAACCAGGCGCTGTTGCTCCATTTGCTTCAATTTGAATTCCCATTCGCCGGTTAATTCCGGCGAGCAGAGCTCGGTAATTTTAAGCCCGCGCAAAAGGGCGGCCAGGGAAAAAGCTTTTGCCGTTGGTTCCAGTTCCCGGAGTCGCCGCACGAGGTATTTCTCATAAATCAATCCTTCAATTATGGACGCCCTGGTGGCCGGGGTGCCGAGGCCTTTGGCGCTCATGGCCTGCCGTAATTCCTCGTCATCAACCAGTTTTCCGGCGCCTTCCATTGCGGTCAGCAGGGTTGCTTCCGTAAAGCGGGCGGGCGGCCTGGTTTGCTGGCGCTCGGCGGCGATGTCAACAGTCTGCACGTTTTCGCCGTTTTGCACAGGCGTCAGGGCCGGCTGCTGTCCGGGCGTGTTTTCCTTGCCGTAGACCGCCAGCCAGCCTGGGTTTACAAGGACTTTTCCCTCGCTTTTAAAGGTTTCTTCCCGGACGGTGGTAATGCGCGTTGTGGTCAGGAATTCCGCCGGCGGGAAGAAGACAGCCAGGAAACGTCTTGTCACCATGTCGTAGATTTTTGATTCATCGGCATGGAGCGCCTTTGGCAGCACATTGGTCGGGATAATGGCGAAATGGTCGGAGATTTTTGCGTTGTTGAAAATGCGTTTGCTGGGGCGGATCCAGTTCTCCTCCAGGATGCGCCGGGCAAAGGGGGCGTATTGTTCGGCTGCGGTCAGGACCGAGCATGTTTTTCCGGCGACTTCAAGGTAGTCTTCCGGGAGGGCGCGGGCATCGGTGCGGGGATAAGTTAAAACCTTGTGATGCTCGTAAAGCCTCTGGGCTATCTGCAGGGTGCGTTTGGCGGAAAAGCCGAACCGGTTATTGGCTTCGCGCTGGAGGCTGGTGAGGTCGTAGAGGAGCGGCGAAATCTGGGTTGCGGGCTTGCTTTCTTCGGAGACCGCGCCGGGCTGTCCCCGGCATTTCTCGCAGATATTTTCGGCCTGTGTTTCGCTCCATATCCGTTCCGGTTTTGCTTCTTCCGGCCGCGACTCGCCTTCTGAAACTGGTCCATTTTTCTTGAATTTACGGTCAAACCACAACCCCTCGTAAAGCCCGGCCGCGGCCTGGAAAGACGCCTTGATCTCCCAGTAATCTTTCGGAACGAATTTTTTTATTTGTTCTTCGCGTTCCACCACGATCATCAGGGTGGGGGTTTGCACCCGGCCGACGGTTGTCAGGAAAAAACCGCCGTGTTTGGAGTTGAATGAGGTCATGGCGCGCGTGCCGTTGATGCCGACGAGCCAGTCGGACTCGGAACGGCACATGGCCGCATCGGCCAGCGGCCGCATTTCAGCGTCGGTGCGCAGCGCGGTAAATCCTTCGCGGATGCTGGCGGCGGTCATGGACTGGAGCCAGAGGCGCCGGATTGACTTGGGCGTTCGGGAATACTGGACGATATAGCGGAAGATCAGCTCGCCCTCGCGGCCCGCGTCGCAGGCGTTAATGAGGGCGGCAACGTCCTTGCGTTTGATAAGCCGCAGGAGTATTTTCAGCCGCGATTCGCTTCGTGCGATCGGCCGCAAATCAAACGCGGGCGGCAGGACCGGCAGGTTGACCAGATTCCACTTGCCCCGTTTCGGCTCGCATCCTTCCGGCGGATGGATTTCCAGCAGATGGCCGCTGGCCGCGGCAAGAAGGTGGCGGTCGCTTTCAAAGTAACCTTCATGCTTGCGGAATCCGCCAAGGGCGCGGGCTATGTCCGAGGCTACGGAAGGCTTTTCGGCGATGATCAGGGTTTTATCCATTATCCAGCCTGCTTTTCCCTTCAACCGACTGCACAAAATAGCGCGGCCTGGCGCGCACATCAACGTAAGTGCGTCCGATGTATTCTCCCAGAAAACCCATGGCGATAAATTGTCCGCCGATGAAAATAAAGAGAATCGCAAAAAGAGTAAAAACTCCCCTGGCGGCCCATTCCGGCCCCCATAAAATACGCAGGATCAGGATCAGGATTCCCAGCCCGACGCCCATCAGGGCAACGGTTACGCCGACAAAGCTGAGAAAACGCAGGGGGATTGTGGTTATGCTGGTGAGCAGGTCAAATTGCAGGTTGATCAGTTTCCAGAGGCTGTATTTTGATCCGCCCGCCTGGCGCTGCGTGTGGCGGACTTCAATTTCAGCCGTTTTACGGGCAAAGCTGTTGGCCAGAACCGGGATAAATGTGCTCCGTTCTTGGCACTGGAGCATGGCCTGCACCACGTGGCGCCGGTAAGCGCGCAGCATGCAGCCGTAATCGTGCATGACAATGCCCGTCACGGAGGCCGTCATTTTGTTTACGAGCATTGACGGCAAGCGGCGCAGCCAACTGTCGCGGCGCGGCGTGCGGATGGAGCCGACCACGTCAAACCCCTCGTTTATTTTGTTTGCCAGGCGCGGGATTTCTTCGGGCGGGTTCTGGAGGTCGGCGTCAAGGGTAACGATAATTTCCCCCCGGGCCTGGGAAAACCCGGCCATGACCGCAGCATGTTGGCCGTAGTTGCGGTTCAGCAGCACTCCGATAATTTCGCCCGTGTGTTTTTTTGCCATTGATGCGATGGCGGTGTCGGACCCGTCCCGGCTGCCGTCATCCACGAGAATGATTTCAAAGGGGGAATTCAGGCTGCGGCAGGCCGCCAGGGTGCGCGCGACCAGGGCGTCCAGATTCTCCGCTTCGTTGTAAACGGGAATAACGACGGAAATTGTGTGAGCAGATTCGGTCATAAACTCAGGCGATATTTTCAATATTAACGGAGAATTTTCAGCGGTAAATTTCGGATGGCGTCCTTGCCGCCTTGGATCATCCTGTTTTTATGTTTGCTAATTTCCAATTTCAACTTCCCGCTTTTTTCGCGAGCACTTCCTTGGCCGCCCCGATTACGTCGTCAACGTCTTCCGCGTGCATGTCGGGGAAAAGCGGCAAGGAAAGAATCCGGTCCGAATTCCACTCGGTGGCCGGTAGCATGCCGCGTTCAAATCCCATATGCTCGCGGTAAAATTTCTGAAGATGGACGGCGCGGAAGTGCAGGCCGGTGCCGATGTTCAAGCGTTTCAAGGCCTCCATGAAATCATCGCGGCTGATCCGGGCGCGGTCAACATCCATGCGCACGATAAACAAGTGCCAGGCGTGGCGTATCGGCCAGGCCGGGTCTTTCAAGGGGATCAGTTCCGGAATGTTTTTCAGCTTTTCCCTGTACATCCCCGCCAGTTCCGACCGCTTTTGAATGAAATTATCCAGGCGTTTCAATTGGGTCCGGCCGAGGGCCGCGGCGATGTCGGTCAGATTGTATTTGTATCCCGGTTCCACCACCTCGGCCTGGGGAGAACGCCCCTGCATTTTCCGGTCAAAAGCGTCCACCCCGAGTCCGTGGAATTTGAGGCGCCTGATTCTTTCAATCAGGACGGCGTCATCGGAGCAGAACATGCCGCCCTCTCCGGTGGTGATGTTTTTTATGGGATGGAAGGAGAATATGGCCGTTCCGGAAGAGCCGATTTTCCGGTTTTTATATTCGGTTCCGACGGCGTGGGCCGCGTCCTCAATCAGCGGGATTTTATGCTTTTGGGCAATCTGCCGGAACGCATCAAGATCAACCGGCGCGCCGGCGAAATGGACGGGCGCAATCAGTTTGGTGCGTTCGGTAACAACTTCATCAACCAGTTCCGGTTGCGCCATCAACGTGTCGCGGTCAACGTCAACGAATACCGGTCTGGCGCCGCTGAGCGCGATCAGGTTGGCCGTGGATACCCATGTCAGGGAGGGCGTGATGACCTCGTCGCCGGGGCCGATATTCAGCGCTTTCAAGGCCAGGTGCATGCCGCCGGTCGCCGAAGCCAGGGCGATTGAAGCCGGCGCGCCGGTGTAATTTGAGAATTCCTCCTCAAATTTGGAGGAGTTTTGTCCGGTGGTGATCCAGCCGGAACGCAAAACTTCGTCCACGGCATAGATATCTTTTTCGTCAATGGTCGGTTTTGAGAATGGCAAAAAATCAGGACGCATGATACCCTATTCTGTAAACCTGTTATGCTTTTTCACGGTTTAATTCTTTTTTTTCAACCATCTTGTTTCCGGGGAGCTTGCCGCCGTCTGTTTTTTATTTGCCAGTTCGGCGCCGCCAGCACCCGCAACAATCGCCTTTTTCCCATGGGGCTCTCAAAAATAACCGTATTTTCTTTTTCTGGCAAGTGTTTTGGCGAAGTATTTTTTTTCAACGCGAGCACGCCGTTGAAACGGGAGTTGCGGCCGCCCAGGATATCCGCCAGCATCGCCTCGTCCGACACGGCGGGAAATACGAGGCCGGCGTAATAAAAAAAACCGGCCGCAGTTGTTTCGTCAAGTTTCCAGCCGGCAATAGCGAGTTCCGGCCGCGCGCGGATCGCATCCGCCGTTGCCCGGAAAACGGGGCCGTAGCTTTTGTGGCGGTCCACGAGCGGACAAATCATAATCAATATGGCCGCGTAACACAGCGGAACGGCCGTCAAAAAGCGCTGCAGGAGGGGGGTTTTGGTTCTGGACATGGCCAGTAGAGACGCGATAACAATTGCCGGCGCCAGGAACTGGCGCCATCCCGGGGGCAGGGCGTTTTTGAAAAAAACGTTTTCGGCCAGGGGCGCCGCGGTTAATGCCGCCAGAATGACAAGCAGCAGGGAAAGCCATAACCAGCAGAACTTTTTCCAGATTCTTGCCGCCGGAGTTTCAAGGTTAAAGATGTGCAATCCGTGGACGCACAGGAGAGCGCAGGCCGGCAGAAGGGCGACGAGATAAATCTCGCGCTTGGTCGCCGATAAGGAGAGGATCAGGAACGTGCCCAGCGCCCACCATACAAACAGGCCGCCGCCCGCCGGTCTGGCGCCGGTCCGGATTTTTTTTGCCAGCATGATCAGCGCGGCAATAAACAGTCCAAGCCATGGCAGAACATAGACGGGTAAAACCGCAAAATAATAGGGCCACAGGGAAAGGTGGCCCAGGTGCTTTGCCTCGCCGGTAAAACGGCCGAAATGGTTGAGCCACCACCACTCGCGGAACAGTTCCGATCCGCCCCGCATGGCAAAAGGAATGATCCATGCCGCGCATATCAACAGGGCTGTCGCCAGGCTGGCGGCATGGATGAAAATAAGCCTGCCGATTGCGGCCTGGCCTTTCGGCTTGTTCAGCCAGGGAACAAACAAGCCCAGTCCGGCGATGAAGATGATCAGGGGGCCGATAAATCCCTTCACAAGGAAAGCGCCGGCGGCAAACAGGCCGGCCAGCGGCAAAAAGCCGTAACGTTTGTGTTCGTAAGCCCGGGCCAGAGCCCAGAGGGCGGCGGTGATGAAAAACGCGAGGGCGTTGTCCACCAGGAGCCAGTGGGTTACTTGGACAAAACCGATCATGGTGCCGAGGATCGCCGCGGCGATCAGCGCCCTTTGACGGTCAAAATAAATTCTTCCGATCAGATAGGTGAAAAACAATGTGCCGAGCCCGCAGCAGGCCGATGTCAGCCGCAGGGCGGCGGTCTGGCCGGTAAAATTTCCGAGCGTTGCGAGAAAAAACGAGGCAATGATGTAAAAAAGAGGAGGCTTTTCAACAAACGGCTGGCCGGCCAGACGTGGAACAATGAGGCCGCCGCCCCGGCTCATTTCCAGCGCAATGGCGGCCTCGCGCGGTTCGTCCGGCGTCCAGAGATCATGATCGGCGATCCCGGCCAGGGAAACGGTGATAATCAACGCGGCCAGCAGACCCGGCCGGAAGATGCCGGACTGCTTTTGGTTTTGTTCGCTTTCGGGTGCGGCGCTCATTTTTTTTCCGGCCAGCATAACATATCGCCCGTCTGTTGACGACATTTTGTTTTGGCGGCTTCGGACGCCGAAATGCGCGGTCGCATTCCGGGTAATCGCGCGGTTGAATTTTCCGCCCCGCTGTGCTATACAAGGCCGTTTATCAATGAATATCAAGCCTCTCATAATCGGCGGGCTGAAAATTGATTTTCCCGTCATGCTGGCCCCCATGGCCGGTTACACGGACGCGGTCATGCGGTCGCTGGCCATGCAATTCCGCTGCGGCATGGTTTTTACTGAGGTTGCAAATGCGGAAGGGATTGCGCGCGGGACGAAAACGACCCTGCATATTCTTGACACTTTGCCGGGCGAGCGGCCGGTGGCCGCCCATATTTACGGTTCAAACCCCGATTCGCTTGCCCAGGCCGCGGCGATCATTGAAAAGACGGGTCGCTTTCAGGTGATTGACTTGAACTGCGGCTGTCCGGTGGCGAGAATTGTGGCCCGGGGCGCCGGCGCGGCACTGATGAAGCATCCTGAAAAAATTGCGCGTATTCTGCGGGCAATCCGGCTGGTCATTTCCCTGCCGCTCACCGTCAAAACCCGCCTGGATATACTGCCCGGCCGCATGAATATTTCGGAAATTGCGCACGCGATTGAAGAGGGCGGGGCGGCCGCTCTTACGCTTCACGCCCGCCATGCCAGCGCCCGCCACGCCGGCCATGCAAATTGGCAGGTTCTGGCAAAAATTAAAGAGGAGCGCTCCATTCCCGTGATTGGGAACGGCGGAATAAATTCGGCCGATGACGCGGCCAAAATGTTTGCCGAGACCGGCGTGGATGGCGTCATGATCGGCAAGGCCGCCATCGGCAACCCCTGGATTTTCAGCGAAATATGGTCGCGTCTGCATGGCCTGCCCGGGCGTCCTCATTCCCCGGCGGAACACAGAGCGATCATAGAAGAACATCTCCGGCTGCTCATAAATCACATGGGGAAGGCCCCGAAAACAAGACGCAAAACGCGGCTTGGGGCGGAACAGCAGGCCGTGCTTCATTTCCGGGGGCATTTGCTGGGTTACATCAGGGGGTTCGCAAACGGCATTGAGGTCAGGCGGAAATTGCAGGACATGCGCCGCATGGCGGATGTCCTTGCCGCTGTGGACGGATTGCCGGGGGCGCAGTCCGGATAATGTGTTTCGGGCGGTCAACGGAAAGTGTTTTGGCGTTTTTCCGCAAAACATTGACAGGCCGCCCGTAATGTTGCAAATTCTTCAGGGATGAATACGGTGCGCTGGCAAAAACATAATATTATATTTTCAGCGGCGGTGGTTGCGATGTTGGCGGCCTACGGCTTGATTCTTTTCTATCGCGGTTTCAGCGATCCCGACGAGGGGCGCTACGCCGAGATTCCGCGGGAAATGGCGGCAACGGGCAATTGGATGGAAATGCGCATGCTCGGTTTCCGTTATTACGAAAAGCCGCCGCTTGCCTACTGGCTCGTCGCGCCGGCCATAAAAATTTTCGGCGCGCATGACTGGGCTGTCCGTATCCCCTTGTTGTTTTCGGGATTCGGCTGTTTTGTTTTGCTGTCGGCGGTTGCCGTGAGGCGGTTTGGCCGCCGCGCCGGCTTGGCCTCTGCGCTGATCACGGCTTCCTTGATCGGATTTATCGCTGGGAACGGTTTGCTTTTGACGGATTCATTTCTGCTTTTCTTTTTTAGCGCCGCGTGTGTTTGCCTCTATCTTGCTTTTGACGGCGGCCAATCGCCGGCGGGCGGTCATAAGTATCTGACGCTGGCTGCCGTGGCGGCGGCGCTCGGCTTCCTGACCAAGGGGGCGGTGGCGGTTGTCCTGCCGGCGGGGATTGTCTTTCTCTGGCTTTTATGGGAAAGACGCCTGAAATTTTTATTTAAACCTTCGGCGCTGTCAGCCGCTGTTTTGCTGGCGGTTTTTGTCTTGCCGGTTCTGTGGCTCATTGAGCGGCACAATCCGGGCTTTATCCGCCATTTTATTTTTGAGGAACATATCGCCCGTTTTCAGGGGACGCGCGCCATGCAGCTGCACCCCGAGCCGTTCTGGTTTTTCCTCCTGGTCCTTCCGCTTCTGCTTCTGCCCTGGACCCTGTTTCTGTTCCGGGCTGGCCGGACCATATGGCGGCGGAAGGTGTTCGGGTGGGATTCGTTTTCGCGGTTTTTATTTGTCTGGGCGGCCGTCGTCATTTGTTTTTTTTCCGCCGGCACCGGCAAATTGATGTCATATATTCTGCCGGCGATTCCGCCGCTGGGCTTGCTCATCGGGCGCTGGGGGGTTGCCGAGCCGCGGGAGGGCCGGGAGGGGGCGTGGGATGGGCGTTTATGGCGATTCGGCGCGGCGGGCTGTATGATTATGGCCGCGGTAATCATCGCGGTCTGGATCGCGGCTTATTTCCGGCTTGCCCCCGGGACGATTTATCCCATCAGCGGCGCGAGCGCGGCGGCCTTGATTCCAATCGCCGCGGTTTTGGCGTTTGCGTATTGGCGCAGGGCAAATCCGGACTTCAATGATTTGTTTTTCTTCAATTCCGGGATTTTACTGGCGTGCGCTTTGCTGCTTTCTCCGCTGGCGGGCAAGGACTTTAACGTGTTGTTGCACATCAATTCGTCCTTTGTTTATAAGAGCCTGGCGCGGGAGCTTAAACCGGACGATAAAATCATTGTGTTCTGGTCGTATCGGCCCGCCTTGCCTTTTTACACCGGCCGGTTTTATCTTCCATTTCAGGAAAAGAATGAGCTTTTCCACGGGATGGATATGGAACCGGAACGCGGGGAAGACCTGAAGGATGCCGGCGAAGCGCTTGCGCTGCTGGAAAATTCCGGCGGCCGCGTCTTTGCCGTTGTGGAACCGCAGGATTTGCAAAAGAAGTTTTTGCCGTTAAATCTGCCTTTCCGGAAAACAACCCTGCCGCGTGATCCGGATACGATAATTTATGAGCTGGTCAGGCCGTAAGGCGGCCGGCGCATGCGGCTGTTGTTCATCTTTTTTCTGAAGTAATCAATCGTCAGTTTTAACCCTTCCTCCAGGGGAACGCGCGGTTCCCAGCCCCCGAGCTCCTTTTTCGCCAGGGCGATGTCCGGCCGGCGCTGGACAGGGTCGTCCGGGGGCAGGGGGCGATGAACGATTTTTGATTTAGAGCCGGTCAGCCTGATGATTTTTTCGGCCAGCTCCAGGATGGTGAATTCCGAGGGGTTGCCGATGTTGACCGGGCCGGTGAATTTATCGCGCGAATTCATGGCGCGGATTAAGCCCTCAATCAAATCGTTAACGTATTGAAAACTGCGCGTCTGGGTGCCCTTCCCGAACACGGTCAGGTTTTTCCCGCGCAGGGCCTGGACGATAAAAGAGGAGACCACCCGCCCGTCGTTGGGATGCATTTTCGGGCCGTATGTGTTGAAAATCCGCGCGATTTTGATAATGACTTTGTTTTGGAGGTGATAATTGATGAAGAGCGATTCGGCGCAGCGTTTGCCCTCGTCATAGCACGAGCGCGCGCCGATGGGATTGACGTGTCCCCAGTAATGCTCCGGCTGGGGGTGTTCCTCGGGGTCGCCGTAGACCTCGCTCGTGGAGGCCTGAAGTATTTTCGCTTTCACTCGCTTGGCAAGGCCGAGCATGTTGATGGCCCCCAGGACGGATGTCTTGGTGGTCTTGATGGCGTTGTGCTGGTAATGCACGGGGGAAGCCGGGCAGGCCAGATTGTAGATTTCGTCAACTTCCGCGAAATATGGCATGGTTACGTCGTGCCGCGCCAGCTCAAAATAGGGATTGTCCAGCAGGGACACCACGTTTTCTTTCGCGCCCGTCAGGAAATTATCCAGGCAGATCACTTCGTTTTTTTCCTTCAGGAGCCGCTCGCAGAGATGCGCGCCGACAAACCCGGCCCCGCCGGTTATCAGTATTTTTTTCATGCCGTCCGTTTCCCGTTGTTGCTTCCTCTTCCGATGCCGTAGTAAATAAAACCGGCCTCTTTGATTTCCGCCGGCTCATATATGTTCCGTCCGTCAAAGATGACCTTGTTTTTTAAAAGTTTGCCCATCTGCCCGAAATTCGGCGCCCGGAATTCGTTCCATTCCGTTGCAATCACCAGGGCGTCGGCGCCGCGCAAAGCATCGTATTGATTCTTGGCGTAGCGAATGGCGCCGCCGATTATCCTCCGGCACTCGCGCATGGCGGCCGGGTCGTACGCCTTGACCCGCGCTTCCGCCTTTAAAAGCTGTTCAATCAGCGCCAGCGCTGGCGCTTCGCGCATGTCATCGGTGTTCGGCTTGAAAGACAATCCCCAGAGGGCGAAGGTTTTGCCCTTCAAGCGGTCCGCAAAATGGCGCGAAATTTTTGCGAACATGATCGTCTTCTGGCGGACATTGACGTTTTCCACCGCCTTCAATATTTTGAGCGGATAATCATGCAGGTCGGCCGTCTTGATGAGGGCCTTGACGTCCTTTGGAAAACATGAGCCGCCATACCCCATGCCCGGATAAATGAACGCGTTGCCGATGCGCGGGTCGCTGCCGATGCCGCGGCGCACGGCGGCCGCGTCGGCGCCGACAATTTCACAGAGGTTGGCAATATCGTTCATGAAACTGATTTTGGCGGCCAGCATGGCGTTGGCAACGTACTTGGTCATTTCCGCCGAGGCGATATCCATGAAGAGGATCGGGTGGTTGTTCAGCAGGAAAGGCTTGTAAAGCCGGCGCATCATTTTTTCCCCCCTTTCCGATTCCACGCCGATGACAATCCGGTCGGGCTTTAGAAAATCTTCAATCGCATTGCCTTCCTTGAGAAATTCAGGGTTGGAGACGACGTCAAAATCAAGGGAAATTCCGCGCCGCCGCAATTCCGCCTGAATGGCCGCTTTCACCTTGCCGGCCGTGCCGACCGGCACCGTGCTTTTGGTTACCACCACCAGGTAGTGCGTCATGACCGCGCCGATTTCCCGGGCGACAGCAATGACGTGCGTAAGGTCCGCGCTGCCGTCCTCGTCCGGCGGCGTTCCGACGGCGATGAAAACCACTTCGCTGCCGGCGATATTTTTCGGCAGGCTGGTTGAAAAGGAAAGGCGGCCCTTGCCGACGTTGCGTTTAATCAGGTCGTCCAGGCCGGGTTCGTAAATGGGCACAGCGCCGTTTTTTAGTTTTTCAATTTTTGCGCGGTCCTTGTCAACGCAGGCCACCGCTATGCCCGTTTCCGCGAAACAGGTTCCGGTAACCAGTCCGACATAGCCCGTGCCGACGATGGTGATTTTCATGTTTGGTTAAAATTAAAATTTCCGGGTTATCCTTTGTGTTGAGCGAGCGTTTTCTGCGCATGAAGACATGCTAGCGGAACTGTTTTGCAAGTCAAGCGGACATAATCTTTAAATCTATGCATAGAAATTTCAAACTTGCCGCAAAAGAGCGCAAAATCGTGGGTAGGAGCCGAACCCCTGTTCGGCGATGCATCTGGTGTTTGGAATCGCCGCATGGGGATGCGGTTCGTCCGGAATCGCCGCATGGGGATGCGGCTCCTACGTTTATCAAATACAGTTGCCGCTTTTGGCGGCCTTCCGGAAAGGGCATATTGCGCATCCTCCTGGCGGACATTCTGAGAAAGAAGGGATACAAGACAAGATACATGCGAGTCAACCTGCACCTGGAATTTGGGGCGGGGAAAGCGAAACAGGCAAGATCTTGGGCGTGGATAAGCTGGTGCGGTGCGAGGAGATATTCAGCCGGATGGGGCTTGAATATGATTACATCTGGGAGAAAGACCCTTTATCATGA
Source organism: Kiritimatiellia bacterium (assembly GCA_028715905.1). Lineage (NCBI taxonomy): Bacteria > Pseudomonadati > Kiritimatiellota > Kiritimatiellia > Kiritimatiellia bacterium. The sequence continues at coordinate 15,997 of JAQUQV010000001.1, read as the reverse complement.
AGAAAAAAATAAAAAAAAAGATTGCTTTTTAAGGATGAAATCAATATTCTTTAAATAACAGGAGACATTCGCTTTTTTATTTTTCTCTTTTAGTCAAACGATTGAATTATAAAACGAAAGGAAACAAACAATGGCAAAAATTGCATTTATTGGCGCGGGCAGTTTCGGGTTTACGCGGAATCTTGTCAAGGATATCCTGACTTTTCCGCTCCTTGGCGATTCCACCCTGGTTTTGATGGATATTGACCGGGAGCGCCTTGCCTTTATCAGGCAGGCCGTGGAAAGAATTGTCAGGGAAGGAAAATATCCGGCCAAAATCATCGCAACCATGAGCCGGCGGGAAGCGTTAAAAGGGGCGGATGCCGTCATTTGCACGGTTTTGGCGGGAGACGTGGACGTCTGGCAGTATGACATACTTATACCAAAGAAATACGGCATTGACATGAACGTGGGCGATACGCGTTCGGTCGGGGGTGTTTTCCGCGCGTTGCGCACGATTCCGGTCATGCTTGATATCTGCCGGGACATGGAAAAGGAATGCCCCAACGCGATTGTTCTTAACTACACCAATCCCATGGCCATGCTTTGCCGCGCCATGCAGAGGGAGACAAAGATCAAAGTGACCGGCCTGTGCCACAGCGTGCAGGGAACGGCCTGCGAGCTGGCGCGTTGGATCGGGGCGCCGATGAATGAAATCACCTATGTCAGCGCCGGGATTAACCATCAATCCTGGTTTATCAAGTTTGAGCGCAATGGCAAAGACGCATATCCCGCGTTGCGGAATGCCATGCGCAATCCTGAAATCCGCAATGCCGAGCAGGTGCGCAACGAAATGTTCCTGCAGCTTGGCTATTACGTTACCGAGTCAAGCGGGCATAATTCCGAATACAACTGGTGGTTCCGCAAGCGACCGGGCCTGATTAAAAAATATTGCACGCACGGTACCAACTGGAATCCCGGCCATTACGCCTTCACTTTGAATGAATACCGCCGGAGAAAAGCAACATGGAGAAAGGAAATAAAAAAATGGCTGGATGATCCCAAGCCGCTTGATCTGAAACGCGGCCTGGAATATGCCTCCAGCATTATCAACGCCTGCATGGGCGGCGAGATTTTTGAGTTCAACGGCAATGTGCCGAACACCGGCATCATTCCGAACCTTCCGCCGAACGTCTGCGTTGAAGTGCCGGTCTTCGCCAATCGGCGCGGTTTTAACCCGGCCTACGTCGGGCCGCTCCCGCCGCAGTTGGCGGCCTTAAACAATGTCAATATCGCGGTTGAAGAAATGGCGGTGGAAGCGGCCCTTACCGGCGACCCGCAGCTTGTTTTTCACGCCCTCGCCAATGATCCTCTGTCGGCGGCGGTTCTTTCGCTGGCGGAAATCAAGGAAATGGCCCGGGCAATGCTGGTACACAACCGCGCTCATTTGCCGCAATTTAAAAATATAAGGATAGCATGACCGTCCGGCAGGAGGTTCTATGTATTGGTAACAGGCAGGCATTGCCTGCGGATTGAGCGTGCCACAACCATGAAAACACAAGACATAACATTCGGCGAGGATCTCGCCTTTCTCAGGGATCACGTTGAAACCGTTGTTTTGAAGGACAGCGCCGGCAAAGCCCAGGCGGTCGTTTCGCCTTCATTGCAGGGCCGGGTTTTAACCAGTTCTGCGGATGGGGAGCATGGGTTAAGTTTCGGCTGGATTAACCGCGCGTTGATTGCGTCTGGAAAAATTGAAGAACATATCAATGCTTACGGCGGCGAGGACCGTTTTTGGCTTGGACCGGAAGGCGGTCAATACTCTGTTTTTTTCGCCAAAGGCGCGCCTTTTGACCTGGATCATTGCTTTGTGCCGGCGCCGATTGACACAGACCCATTCCCGCTTTTATCCAGGACCGGCAGTCGCGCCCGGATGACAAAAGACATTCAGTTGGTTAATTACAGCGGCGCGTCATTTTCTTTGCGCGCTGACCGGGAAATAGAGGTGTTGGAAAGGGAGGAAGCGTTGCGCCTGCTTGGCGTGGAACCGCCGGCCGCCGTAAAATCGGTTGCCTATCAGTCAGTCAACAAAATCAGCAACACGGGCAACCAGGCCTGGACCAAAGAAAGCGGCCTGTTGTCAATTTGGATTGTCGGCATGTTTCCCGCGCGTTCCGCGACCGTTATTCTTCCCTTTATTCCCGGGCCGGAAACGAATTTGGGGCCGCTTGTCAACGACGCCTATTTCGGCAAAGTGCCTTCCGACCGCTTGCGCCTCGGCCAAAACGTTTTGTTCTTCAAGGGCGATGGGCAACGGCGCTCTAAAATCGGCCTGTCGCCCCGCCGCGCCCGGCCGGTTCTCGGCAGTTATGACGCGGAGCATCAGGCCTTGACCATTGTTCATTACACAAAACCCGGAGGCATGCCGGATTACGTGAATTCAATGTGGGAAATACAAAAAGAGCCTTATTGCGGCGACACGGTCCATTCCTATAATGACGGCCCGGCCAAGCCGGGTTCCAGCGCGCTCGGCCCTTTTTATGAGCTGGAAACGTCTTCGCCGGCCGCGGCCCTGTCCCCGCGGGCATCCTGCGAACACATCCATCGCACGTTTCATTTGCAGGGGGCCGAAAAAGATTTGGATCCGGTCAGCCGCGCGGTGTTGGGCGCAAGCCTGGATGAAATAAAAAAGGCGTTTTAATTATGAAGCCGCCCGGGCGGATTACTTTGAAAAAATTGGCCGAAATCCTGGAACTGGATGTTTCCAGCGTTTCGCTGGCTTTGCGGAACAGTCCGAAAATATCGGCCGCGACCAAACGTCGCATTCATGAGCTTGCCCGGCAATATTGTTATTCGCCAAACATGGCGGCGCGCCAGTTGCGTTGTTCCTCGCCCCGCCTGGTCGGTCTTGTCCTGCCGGCCATGATGAATTCACTGGCCAATCCAATGGCGGGAAGGACAATTCAGGTTCTTGCGGAAAAATGCACATCCATGGGGATTGTTTTTCAAATACTGTCGGCCGCAAATCTTGCCGGTTCACCGGAACGGGCTGTATCCAGCATGTTGCCGGAAGCCATGTTTGTCTGGGGTGATGTGCCCCGGATGATCACCGAAGTCCCGATATTACACAAACGGCCCATGATTGTTCTAGATCCCAGTCATCCTTCATATGCCGGATATTCCGGGAACCATGTTTCCATAGACAACTTTTCCGGCGGCACCGAAATTGCGCGCCATTTTATCGGATTGAAAGCAGCACGCTTTCTGCTGATTGGGGTGGAGGCAAACCACCTGGGACATGTGGCGCGTATGAAAGGGGCTGAACGGGAATGGCTCCGGCAGAAACCGAAAACGTCTCTTCAACGCCGCATGATCACGGAATTGGATGATGATGCTCTGAGAAAATTTGCGGTCGGGGGAAGCGGGGCGGTTTTTTGCGCGAATGACCATGGGGCGCTTCAGTTATGGCACCGCTTCAAACGCTTGGGCGTCAGAATGCCGGAAGACGTGCGTTTGGCCGGATTTGACGGAGAGGAGGCGGCCTTGCTGGCCGGAATCACAACGGTGATTTTTGATTGGCATAAATTGGCCCAGACGGCTTGGCAGAAGATGTTAAAATTAATTCAACATGCAGACGACAGACCAGTTTCTGGATTAATACCGGTTGCTTTGCACAAAGGCCGGACAAGCTGAGTGTTCCGAATGGGAATTTGGGGGATTACCGGCCTGGCTCTTGGCGAGAAACAGTTTTGAAATTACCTCAAACAAATTAAAACAGAAAGGAAAAATATGATAGCGGCAGTATTGCATGATTTCAACGATTTGAGACTGGAAGATGTGCCTGTGCCCGTCCCCGCTCCCGACGAGGTGGTGGTAAGAATAAAAGCATGCGGATTCTGCGCAACGGATTACAAGGCCATCAAGGGTATCCGTAAAAACGTTAATTTTCCGTGTATTGTGGGGCATGAGCCGGCCGGAATAGTGAGCGCGGCGGGCCGCTCTGTCAAGCACGTTCGGGAGGGCGATGAAGTCGTGGTCATGCCTTCGGGGTTCTGCGGGTATTGCAAATATTGCCGGGAAGGAAAGCCCCATTATTGTAAAAGCGCTTTCACGACCGGGGGCGACGGCACGCAAGACGTCCGCCCCGGGGCTTTTGCCGAATATATGAAGACGGCCGCATCAAGCATTTTCCGGAAGCCGGCCAATGTCTCATTTGAAGCGGCCGCCATAACCGAGCCGTTGTCCGGCGCCTGGAAGGGGGTTATTCAATACAGTGAAATGGAGATCGGCGACGACGTGGTGGTTATCGGGGTCGGGAGCATCGGCTTGTTGTGCATGATGGTGGCCAAGGCGGCGGGGGCGGGACGGCTGATTGCCGTTGACACCAGCGATTATGCGCTCGGAAACGCCAGAAAACTGGGCGCCACCCATGTGGTGAATCTGAAAAAAGAAGATCCGAAAAAGCGCGTTTATGAGATTATTCCGAATGGCCCGGACTTGATCGTGGAGGCCGCAGGGCCCATTGCCGCCGTAAAACTGATGGTGGATCTCAGGCGCCGCGGCACGCGCTGGAATGTCTTCGGCATCACCACCCACGAAAAATTTGAATTGGACGGCGGGCTGACCCATTTTCTGGAAGGCCGCATGGACGCCAGTTTCGGCACCACGCCCCTGGCCATGTCAAAAGCATTGCGCCTGATGGAAACCGGCCTGGTGGACCCCGAAAAAATTATTTCCCACCGGATCGCCCTCCGCGATATTCACAAGGCCGTTGAAATTATGGGAACTCCGGAACGCAATAAAATAATTATCATGCCATGAAAGCCATTGTCGTTACCGCTCCCGATAAATTGAAATTAAAAGACCTGCCCATGCCGGTTCCGGCGCCGGGGCAGGCCAGAATCAGGACCATGGCCTGCGGTATTTGCGCCACGGACTTGGAAATGATTGCCGGCTGGGAAAGGACATCTTTTCCCGCCATTCCCGGGCATGAATGGTCCGGGATCGTGGATGCTGTCGGCCAAGGCGGCGACCAAGCCATAATCGGAAGACACTGCGTCGGCGAAAACGTTTTGCATGACGGCGGCGAAGTTGGATTTGAGCATCCGGGCGGATATGCCGGATATTTTCTTACGGAAACAGACAAGCTTCATTTTCTGCCGGATGATTTTCCGATGGCAGCGGCCGCGTTGATCGAGCCGCTGGCCGTGGCCACCCGGGCATTGCGGCGTTTCCGCTTAACGGATAAAAGTTCGGCCCTGGTCATTGGCGACGGGCCGCTCGGGTTGTTGCTGACAATCTTGCTGAAGCGCGCCGGGGTTTGCGGCGTTACCGTAACGGGGGGGCGTGAAAATCGGCTGGCCTTGGCGGCCCGGCTGGGGGCGGAACGCACGTTGAATTATCATCACTTCCGTGATGGCGGGACCGGGGTGGTCAGGAAAGCGTTGGGAATGTCTTTCCCGAACATAATTGAAGCCAGCGGTTCCGCGGCGGCCGCGAACATGGCGGTTGAATTGGCCTCCGGAATGGCCCGGGTATTGTTTGTCGGCGACTATAAAAAGGCGCGGACGGATTTCATCTGGAATCATCTGCTCATAAATGAGCTTGAATTGATCGGCAGCAATGCCAGCGCCCAGGCCTGGCCCGAAGCCGTCCGGACCGCGCTGGCCGTCCAGAAAAGTTTATCGGAATTGATCAGCGCGGAATATCCGGCCGGACAATTTGCCGCCGCGTTTGACGCCCTGAAGCACAACCGCGGTCTTATCAAGGTCATATTACGCAGGGATAGATGAAAACAGGAAAAGCGCTGGTTGGAGACGTTGATGAATGCCGGTTGAAGAAAGGCGAATGCGCCGTATGGTGGCTGGGCCAGCATGGGTTTATCGTCAAGCTGGGCAAAAAAAACCTGTGCTTTGACCTTTTTTTGTCGCCGCTTAAGGGGCGCAGGATAAAACCGCTTCTCAAGCCCGATGTTATAACCAACGCCGATTTGATTTTCGGCAGTCATGACCATGCGGACCATATTGACCGCGGAATTTGGCCGCTTTTGGCGAAGTCGTCGCCGCAAGCAAAATTTGTGGTCCCCGAACTGCTGTTGCGTTCCCTGGCGCGCGATTTGAAAATCCCGGCCAATCGGTTTGTCGGGTTGGATGATAACCGGAGCGTTGAGACCGGCGGCGTGAAAATATCGGGCATAGCGGCGGCGCATGAATTTCTTGACCGCGATCCCCGCACCGGGCGTTATCCATATCTTGGATACATTGTTGAACGGGACGGTCTGGCTGTTTATCATGCCGGCGACACTTGCCGCTACGAAGGCCTGGAAACCAAATTACGCCGGTGGCAATTCAATGTTATCTTTCTCCCGATCAACGGCCGGGATGCGAAACGGCTGTCATCCAACTGCATCGGAAACATGACTTATCAGGAAGCGGCTGACCTGGCCGGGGCAGTGGCGCCGCATCTGACGATCCCTGCGCATTTTGACATGTTCGCCGGGAACAGGGAAGACCCGCAATTGTTCGTGGATTATATGCGCGTGAAATATCCATCGTTAAAAACTCTCGTTTGCGGCTATGGAAAACGTTTGATCCTCAAGCGCCCTTGAGGCAAAACGGCGGACAGGACGGGGTTGGTTTAGCAGAATCAGGCAAGCTCGCAAAAAAACACGGAAAGTAAAAAACACCGAAAGTGATGGGGCAAGGCTACCCCCAGGGGTAACACACAGCCCTTGTCAATTGCCGTTTCCGCTTGATTTATTTCCGCACTGCCTTCATACTTTTACATATTCTGTTTCCTTCACTTGCCGGGTGATGGATCGCCGGAGCGTCTCCGCCGGGGGGGGGCTTTTCGTTCAATGGTAACCATTAAGCCATCTGCAGAAGAGTTGACAGGATAACGGGATTATCGTGTTAATCTTTTGGCCAGAAAGCCAAAGTGATGGAATATAAAGAGCGCCTTAATCAACTTTGGGGTTGCCAAAGTTGAGGTAAAAAGAAAAGTCAGGCAGTTGACCAACTGAGGAATAGTGGATTTACAGGATAAAAAAGCATCCTGTAATCCTGTCGATTCTTTTCTGCGGATTGCTAAATATACGTAAAAAAACGGCATGTTTGCATGCCGGCCGGGAAGGGGATTATGTCAAAACAACCTAAAATATTGCTGGGCGTAACCGGGTCAATTGCGGCCTATAAAGCCGCAGAACTTGTGCGGCTGATGAAAAAAAAAGGCTGGCTCGTTTCCGTGGTTATGACCAAGCCGGCAACTCGGTTTGTCGGCGAGTTGACCTTCCAGACGCTTTCCCAGAACCCGGTGTTAATTGACGAATTTGAAAGGAAGGAACAATGGAATCCTTCCCACGTTTCGCTGGCGGAGTGGGCCGATATTCTGGTGGTTGCCCCCTGCACGGCAAACGTTATCGCGAAAATGGCGCATGGCCTGGCGGATGACGCCATGACCGCGGCGGTTTTGGCCTGCCGGGCGCCCCTTGTAATTGCGCCGGCCATGAATGAAAACATGTGGCGGCACCCCGCCACGCAGGATAACCTCCGTCTTCTCAAGAGGCGCGGAGCCATAATTATGAATCCTGAAAGCGGCCCGCTCGCCTGCGGCTGGACTGGCGCCGGCCGGCTTGCCGCGCTGGAAACAATCATGGCGGCGGTTGAGAAAATATGTAAGGCCTCAGTTTTGAGGGGGAGAGAGAAAACGTAGGGGCTTCGCTTGCGAAGTCCTCTTCAATAAAGACGGGCGCGCGACAAGCGCGGCCCCTACGAAGACTGGCCAATTGAATTGCCATCCACCCACATAACTGAGAAAGTGTGAAAGAATTGGCAAAAATCGCCGAGACGGGGCTCGGCTCCTACATTTCCTCAGCTATTATGGCCTTTTTCGTAGGAGCGCTGCCCCGCCAGCGCGATGTTTTAATTATTTCACACGTTCTGAGGGGTTACGAAAATATTGTTTCCGCAAAAACGCAATGTTCGCCGCTAAAATGACATTTGATTGTTTGCGCCCTTGGCGGGAGATATGATTTATGAAAATTATCGTCACCGCCGGGCCGACGCGCGAGCCGATTGATCCGGTGCGCTTTATCGGCAACCGTTCCAGCGGCAAAATGGGATACGCTGTCGCCGCGGCCGCGCTCCGGCGCGGACATTCCGTGGTTTTAATTTCCGGGCCGGTTGCGATTGCGCCGCCGGCCGGCGTAAAACTCCGCAAAGTCGTTACCGCGCGCGAAATGCTTGCGGACGTCCGATCCCGCCTGCCGTGGTGCGACGCCCTGGTCATGACGGCGGCGGTGGCCGACTGGCGGCCGGCCGTTTGCGCAAGGATGAAAATCAAAAAAACGGGGGAGGGCGCCTTGCTCCGGCTCAAACCCAACCCGGATATTCTCAAGGCGGTCGCCCCCCGGAAGGGAAGGAGAATTTTTGTCGGCTTTGCGGCGGAAACCGGCCGTTTGCGCACGGAAGCCCTGCGCAAATTGCGGGAGAAAAAACTGGACATGATCGTCGCCAACGATGTCGGCCGGCCGGATTCCGGCTTTGAAGCCGAAACCAACCGGGTGGTCTTGTTTTCTGCCGGCGGGGAAGAAACGCAATTGCCGCTGATGGCGAAGACAAAAATTGCCGCGCGGATAATCAAATGGATTGAGCGGCGGCAAAGCCGCGGCGTTATGGCGGACAATTGCGCGTGTGCGGAAAGGGCAGAAAGCGTATGATTGTTTCGTCTTTAGGCCGTCATTGCCGGCGGCGCAGGTTCCGCTCCGGCAACCGAGACGAATCCGTTTTAGAATTGTTTTTTAATTTTTCGGCGGAGTGGTTTATTTCCTAGCGTGATGATTCAGTTCCGGCAAGACGATGTCTCTCACCATTTCCGGAGGCACCGTCCCGGGCGCAAGCGGTTTGTCCGCGCCCAGCGCTTGGCGGATATTGCGCAGAAAACACGGCAGACCGAATGCCCGCCCCCGGGCTTGATAAATAGCAAGGCGTTTTAATGCCCGCTGGGAAGAATAGCCGCTTTCGGGAAGCGCCTGGTGAAGTTGCAATGCCATGTCCACCAACGCGGCAGTTTCTTTTTTGTTTTCAAGCTTGTGATGTTTAATTTGGCTCCACAATTTGTTCAGACTGGAGGGGGCAAATGCCAGGGCGTAAGCTTTTTCCAGGCGTTCTCGCGGAGTCATGGCTTTTTTTCCATCCACATGCGCAGATCATTTTTCAAATTTTCAAGGTTCTCCAGCACCAGCGGGTTCGTGTTAAAAGGCGCCGGTAAAGCGGACGCGGCCGCCTGGATGTGTTCAAACGAGATGCGGGACATTCTGAGGACATACTGGATATCAGCCTGATCTATCGGGTCATAGCGGATAAGCTTGCTGGCGATAAGGTCGGCGGCGGAAACGGTCTTAACCGTTAAACGTTTCCCGCGCCAAAGCACGACCTCGTCATCCGGGCTCGGTTTTTTGAGGCATAAACGCAAGGGAGGTATCCATTCAATATGGTCGCGCAAAGTATCCTCCGGCGGGTTCACTGGCAACCCGGAGCTTTCTGCCGCGCGGCAGAAAGCCGGATAATTTACTCGTGAATACGGCGCCGCAACGTCAATATCCAGGCTTGTCCGGCTGTCTTCATCCAACAGAATAAAAGCGGCGCTTCCGTAGACGACCAACTCGGTTTTTTCGGAGAGCGTCTCATCCAGCGCTTTTAAATATTCAAGTAGCCGGCTTTTATCCATGAAAAAAATTATATCCAGCAATCGGCAAATCACAAGATTATATTTGGGAAGTGATCCGGAGGCACGGCGGCCAACATCATAACCGCGTATTGGCGGAGGAGGTTAAATCTGACGGCAGAAACGGCGGGATGGGGCAGTCAAGGATGGCGGCCGCGGCGCGCAAGAGCTCGGCCTCGCTCGCGTTTACCAGGTTGTCGTGCGCGACGCACGCGCAGCAGGCGTCAATGAAATGCTTCCTGATTCGCGGGGAAGCCGCGCTTAAGCCGGCCAGCGCCCGGTCAACCTGCTGCAGCCCGCATTGGTCCTTCGGCAGGATTTGCGTTTTTTCCGCGCGGGGAATTTTCCGCATGCCTTCCCGGAAGGACTGTTCCGCCGCGCGGTCGTCTCCGCCGTGGCCGTAATATGCAAAGGTGGAAAGCACGACAACCATGGCCGGCAGATGATGATGAAAATCAAACGCGTGAAAATTATAACCGGTTTTTTGACGCCAGTTTCTTATCTGGCCCGCGGCCCGGGCCTGAATCATGTATTCAAAAAGGGTAATGGTTCCGTCGGATTCCGTCAGATACCGCAGGCGGGCGGTAAAATCCGCCAACTCATCCCGCGGCAAAGTTCTTATGGCCGTCATGGCCAGGTCGGAGAGCGCCAGGAAACTTTCCGGGGGCGTCTTTTGAACATCCGGCATTAAGGCCAGCATTTTTTCATGTATTTTTTTGTCCGCGTTGTTTTCCAGGTAATGCAGCTGGGAGGCGCGGATTGCGTTATCGCGGGAGAGGAGCACGGCCGTGATCAGCGCCTGCGCCCCCGCCGGGTCATGGGCCGCGGCGCGGATTGCGGGCGGAAGCAGGGCCAGCCACCGGCTTGTCTGTTGCAGGATTTCCGCATCCATGCGGCCGACCATTTCGCTGGTTTTATCCGGATCAAGACGAATAGCCCGGGCGGCCGGGCGGCCGGCCGCGGCGGGCTTGGCGGCCAGAGCGGAGACGGGGGCGGCCTCGTCTTCCATGACTGCCGCCGTTGATGATAATGCGGCGGAAAATTTTCCGTCAAAGGACGGGTCAATCCGGCGAATTCTTTCCGGGAGGGGGGGGTGGGTGGACATCAGGGTGAAAAGAGCGCGGTTTAATCCGTCGGCGAAAAAGAGGTGCGATGCTTCTTCCGCATTCGGATGGCTGATCCGTCCGCCGGAGGCAAAACCGCCTATTTTTTTGAGAGCGCCTGCAATGCCTCCCGGGTTGCGGGTGAATTGGACCGCCGCCGCGTCGGCCAGAAATTCGCGCTGGCGCGAGACGGCCGACTTGATCAGCCGCCCGAAAAGCACGCCGATGTATCCGATGATCATCAGGCAGAGTCCGGCCAGGAGCAGGCCGGCCGTGTTGCCGCCCTTTTTGCGGGTTGACCCGCCGAAACTGGCCCCGGAAGGTCGCGCCGATATCCTGAAAATCCACCAGCCGATAAGGCTGATCAGCAGGAGGCCGTGCAAAACGCCCATCAGGCGGAGGTTGAGACGCATATCGCCGTTGAGGACATGACTGAATTCATGGGCGATGACCCCCTGCAATTCGTCGCGGGTCAGAAGGTTCATGCATCCGCGCGTAACGCCGATAATGGCGTCGCGCGGCGAAAAACCGGCGGCGAAAGCGTTGATGCTGTCTTCATCCAGCAAATAGACCCGCGGCGCCGGCAACCCGGAAGCGATGGCCATTTCTTCCACGACATTCAGCAGTCGCCGTTCGGCCGGAGCGGAAGTCTGCGGGTTGACCGGCTTTGCGCCGAACATGCGGGCAACCGCCTCGCCGCCCGTTGACAGCGCGCTGATTTTATAAAGAGTTCCGGTTAAAATTACGAGCAGGGTGCCGCCGGCGGTTCCCGCGAATAAAACAGGATTCCAGAGACGTTTTATGCTTGCAAACAGGTCGGTGTCCGCCGCCGGCGGTTTATTAAGGAAAAGAAAAGCGAGCGCGGTGTAGACGGCCAGAATAATTAAAACGACCGCGGCGATAAAGAAAAATGTCAGGAACATTGTGTTCCGTCGGGCGCGTTCCTGATGTTCAAAGAAATCCATGCGAGGCGCGATTTGCAAGATTTAGCGGATCCGGCCTCCGCTTATATCGCGGAGCTTCTTGGCGTCAGCCCCCGACGGTTGTTGAAAAGCGGCCGTCCGCTCCTCCTGCTCACGGGGTTTTGCTTTCAAACGACACCCTGGGCGCTTCCTTTTCCTCGGGCCTGGTGATTTCAAAGAGCTGGGCTTCTTTGAAACCAAAGGGGCCCGCGATCAGCAGGTCGGGAAACGATTCGCGCGCGGTATTATAGGTCATGACCGCGTCGTTGTAAGACTGGCGCGCAAACGAGATTTTATTTTCGGTTGAGGTTAATTCTTCCATCAGGGTCTGCATGGTCTGGTTCGCCTTCAGGTCGGGATAGGCCTCCACCACCGCGAACAGACGTCCGAGGGCTCCGGTCAGGACCGTTTCGGCCCCCATCAACCCCTTGATCGCGGATACATCGCCCGGATTGGAAGCCGCCTTCTGGCCGGCCGCGGCCGCCTGGTTGCGGGCGGCGGTAACCGCTTCCAGGGTTCCGCGCTCGTGCTGGATGTAACCTTTTGCGGTCTCAACCAAATTGGGAATCAGGTCGTAGCGGCGTTTCAGCTGGACGTCAATCTGGGCAAAACCGTTCCTGAAACGGTTGCGCAGGGCGACCAGTCTGTTGTACCTGGCGATCACGAAAACGGCCAGGACAACGAGGATAATAGATGCGACAGTGATAATCATTTTTGTTTAACTCCTTGCTGTTTACGGCAGAATGCCGTAATATGACCCCTCGTTCTTGTCCTTTATACCGTTATCGGCCGCTATGTCAATTTTGAAATGCATGGGGACGGAAAAAATATCGCGGTCGGAATAGGCGCATTGATATGAAAGAGCAGAAGATGAAGAATAAAAACGCCGTCTCGCCCGCGCGGGAGGAAAATTATCCGGAATGGTACCAGCAGGTCATCAAGGCCGCCGACCTGGCGGAGCTTTCGCCGGTGCGCGGCTGCATGGTGATTAAGCCCTGGGGGTACAGCCTCTGGGAAAATATCCAGCGTATTCTGGACGGCATGTTCAAGGACACCGGGCACGTCAACGCTTATTTCCCGCTCTTTATCCCGCTCAGTTTTCTTCAGAAGGAAGCCGAACATGTGGAGGGATTCGCCAAGGAATGCGCGGTCGTTACCCATCACCGGCTGGAGGCGGGGCCGGACGGCAAGCTTGCGCCCGCCGGGCCGCTGGAAGAACCGCTCGTGGTGCGTCCCACCTCGGAAACCATCATCGGTGCCATGTTCGCCAAATGGGTCCAGTCCTACCGCGACCTGCCGCTCCTGGTCAATCAGTGGGCCAATATCGTCCGGTGGGAAATGCGCACCCGCATTTTTCTCAGAACCACCGAGTTTCTCTGGCAGGAAGGTCATACCGCCCACGCCGCCGAGGCCGAGGCCAAAGCCGAAACCGACCGGATGCTGAAAGTTTACCGGGACTTTGCGGAGCAATACATGGCCATGCCCGTTATCATGGGCGAAAAAACGGCCGCGGAAAGATTCCCCGGAGCGGTGGCCACTTACAGCATTGAAGCCATGATGCAGGACCGCAAGGCGCTGCAGTCGGGCACTTCGCATTTCCTGGGGCAGAATTTTTCAAAAGCCGCCGGCATTAAATTTCTGGATCAGGGAGGAAACGAAGTTTATGCCTGGACCACTTCCTGGGGCGTTTCAACCCGCCTGATCGGCGGTCTCATTATGACCCATGCCGACGACGACGGCCTTGTCCTCCCGCCGCGCCTCGCCCCGGCGCAGGTTGTCATCCTGCCGATTGCTCACAAGGAGGAAACCCGCGGCGCGGTACTTGAGTATTGCCGGCGCGTCGCGCAGGAACTGAAGGCGGTTTCGTATCACGGCCGGCCGCTGGCGGTTGAGATTGATGAAAGGGAGGGGCGGGGCGGCGAAAAGGTGTGGAACTGGATCAAGAAGGGAATCCCGGTCCGGATTGAAATCGGGCCGCGTGACATGGCGGCCGACTCGGCCGCGCTGGCCCGCCGCGACCGGCCGCACAAGGAAATCAGGATCATCAAGCGCGCGGAGCTGGCCGGATCTATAGCCGGCATTCTTGATGAAATCCAGGATGCCTTATTAGGCCGCGCACGCGCGTTGCGCGAGCAAAACACGCGCAAAATTGATTCCCGGGATGAATTTTATTCGTTCTTTACGCCCAAAAACCAGGAGCAGCCGGAAATCCACGGCGGTTTCGCCCTTTCCCATTGGAGCGGGGATGCCGATGTTGAGGAAAAAGTCAAAAAGGACCTCGGCGTAACCATCCGGTGCATTCCTTTTGATTCCCCGCCCGAGGAGGGGAAGTGCGTGATCAGCAGCCGCCCCAGCAAACGAAGAGTTCTTTTTGCAAAGGCCTATTGAGCCGGTCGCCGCGCCGGTTCCTGCCGGCTGTAAGAAATCATGCGCGCAAAAACGCTGTTATTCGGAAGGGCAAACCGGCCGGTTTTCATTGCGTGATGATGATGGCCGTCAGGTTGTCGGCGCCGAAGTGCGGGTTCAAGGCGCCGGTATCCTCGTCGGTAAGCTTGCGCAGATAGTTTTCCAGTTCCCGTTCGTACTCGGTTTCGCGCTCGTAGTCCCGCAGCCAGAGGCGGGCGGTTGCAAAACTCTGGGCCCCGGATTCGGCCTCCTTGGCGCTCGCGAAACGGTTCGCCATGTCCGGCTCAAGCAGATGCTTGAAAACGTTTACGAGCTCAATGTTTTTAAGGACGTCGGGCGGCAGCCAGTCCTTTATTCTGGAGGCCAGCGTGGTCTTGAAATCTATCAGCTCTTTTTCATTGTAATTCATCATGGCGGTGATCTGTCCGCCGACCAGCATTTCCAGGCCGACCAGTCCGGCGCTGAACAAATCCGCCTGCAGGCAGCCGGGGTCGCGGCGGTGAACTTCGGGGGCCATGAAAAGAGGACTGCCCAGCAGGATATTCACCTTTTCGCCGATGCGGACCGCGCGGCCGAAATCAACCAGTTTAACCCGGCCCTGGATATCAAGCATGATGTTGGTCGGTTTGATGTCGCCGTGGATGAATCCATGTTCGTGCAGAACGATCAGCCCCCGGAGCACGTTGCGCATGACGTAGGAAGCGAACCCCGGCTGCAGGCTGACCCGGTTGTTTTCCACGCGGAAAACAACCTGCAGAAACCGTTTCCACTCTTCTTCGGTGCTGCGGGCGCGGGCCATGTTGATGTGTTTGCCGTCAATCAGAAACTGGAGGTCAATGCCGTCAATGGCCTCCATGTGCAGGTAGCCGATACCGTTGCATTCCTCGTAAAAATCGCAGGAGACCAGGTTGACGTTGTTGATCGGCTGCAGGGTTGAAATCTGCTGGGCGATGCGTCCCATGTCGGTCCAGTAGACCGGCGCGGACGAATAAATGCCGGGGTCAAACAGTTTGATGGCGTGGTAGGTCTGGCAGCCCCGGGCGCCGTGCCGTTCAGCCATGAAAACGACGCCCTGCCGTCCGTGTCCCAGTTCCTTGACGAAGCGGTAGGCCACCGGGTAGGGGATGTTCCGTTTCCGGATCAACTGGCGGTAATTGCCGATCAGCTCCTCAAATTCGGCGTCCGCCGTCCGTCCGCCGTTTTTTCCGGCGGCCGGTGGCTCTTTTCCCGCCGCGGGCGGTTTTTCCATGACTACGGTGCTCTGGAGATGTTCGTTCATTCTTTTGACAAGAATCGGTTCAGGTGATATACATTAAAGCCTATGCGTTTTCTTATCAACAAGATTTTCGGGACCAAGCACGAGCGGGATTTGAAGAAAATTTACCCCTTCGTGGAGCGCATCAACGTCCTTGAGCGCGAATGCCAGAAACTGAGCGATTCCGAACTGCGGAACAAAACCGCCGAATTCAAGGCGCGGCTCGCCTCCGGGACCAGGCTTGACGACCTGCTTTGCGAGGCTTTTGCGGTTGTCAAAAACGCCTGCCGCCGCCTGGCGGGGACAAAAATAATGGTTTGCGACCACGAACTGACGTGGGACATGGTTCCTTTTGACATGCAGCTGGTCGGCGGCATTGTTTTGCACCAGGGCAAGATCGCCGAAATGGCGACCGGCGAGGGCAAAACCCTGGTGGCGACCATGCCGCTTTACCTCAACGCGCTGGCCGGTGAAAACGTCCACCTGGTAACGGTCAACGATTATCTGGCGCGGCGCGATTCCCAATGGATGGGCACGGTGTATCAATACCTGGGCCTGACGGTCGGCTG